>DASSGT010000282.1:0-5692 GCA_035693345.1 Puia sp.
ACCCGTTCAAAGGAAGTAGGCATCAGAAAGGTTTTGGGCAGCAGTAAAAAGCAATTGATCATTCAATTTTTAAGCGAAACTTTTCTGATAACACTCGCCTCGGTGGTTATGGCCATAGTATTTGCATTCGTCGCGCTGCCGGTGCTCAATAATCTCCTGCAAATTTCACTGAAAATACAGCCCGGTTATCGCCTGATAGCCTTTTTATTCAGCATCATTATTATAGTCACATTTTTATCAGGCTTTTATCCTGCCATTGTCTTATCGGGATTTAATCCCATCGCAGTCCTGAAAAGTAAATTTACCAGCAGGTCTGCCAGTGGACTTTCCATGAGAAGAGTGTTGATTGTTTTCCAATTTGTCGTTGCGCAGGCTTTGATCATTGGGACTTTCGTTGTGGTGAACCAGATGAATTATTTTCAAAATGCGTCGATGGGTTTTGATAAAGACGCAATCGTTATGGTGCCTCTGCCAAATGACAGTGCACGTCTGCTGAAAGCGGATGCGTTAAAAATACAATTACTGCAACAAGCCGGGATAAAAAATGTGAGCATCAGCACGTTTAGCCCCATTGACAATGCGGGTTGGGGTGGTGATTTTACATTTGATAATGACACAAAAAAATCGGAGTTCAACCCCGATTTTAAATGGGCAGACGCTGACTACTTCAGGACCTATAATATTCAGTTCATCGCAGGCAGGCCATACTACCCCGCAGACAGCGTAAACGGATTTGTGGTGAATGAAATGATGGTGAAAAAATTAGGCTTCAAAAGACCCGAAGATATCCTGGGTAAGAAAATAAATATTTTTGACGGATCCATCATTGCACCCGTTGTGGGAGTAGTAAAAGATTTTAATGGAAGTTCGCTGAAAAAAGAGATGAAACCGCTGGTCATTGGTTCATGGAAACAGGTATACCGGTTAATCAACATAAAAATACAACCGCAACAATCAAGACAAACACTGGCAGTGATAGAAAAGCTTTGGAATAATATGTATCCCGATTTTGTTTATGAATACCAGTTTCTCGATGAAAAGATGGCTGGTTTTTATAAGCAGGAAAACGAGCTCTCACAATTATATAAAATATTTGCAGGCATTGCCATATTTATTTCCTGCCTTGGCTTATATGGCTTTGTATCATTCATGGCTGAGCAACGTACCAAAGAGGTTGGCATCAGAAAAGTATTAGGTGCATCGGTAGGCAGCGTTGTTTATTTATTTTCAAAAGAATTTACAATGCTTATTGGTATTGCATTTTTAATCGCAACCCCGTTGGCCTATTTTTTCATGCATCAGTGGCTGCAAAATTATGCATACAGAACAAACATGGGTCTTGGCATATTTTTATCAACCATTCTCATTTCTGAATTGATCGCGTGGCTGACCGTGGGCTACCAGGCAGTAAAAGCGGCGGTTGCAAACCCGGTGAGCAGTTTGAGAACGGAATGATATCATTTCGAAAACGAACCCGCGATATCTGTTTTTATAAAATTACTGGTCTCCTCCATGTGTGTTAAAATGTTTTCATTATGAACGGTAAACCGGAAATAGAAATTATTGATTCTGCAGAGCTGATTATAATGAAGTATGAACTCACTATGACTTGAAAATTCGGCCTGCAGTGCAACGGGTAATCCGGGCGTATTGTCCATGCTGATTGCATATTTCTTTGCACTCAGCAAAAATGGATGCTCCTCTTTATTCTTACCTCTGAAAAAAATGACCGTTCCTCCAGTGCTTAAAGTAAAATGAAAGATCAGCGAATCTATACCGGAGATATTTTTCTCAAAGACGATGAACCGGCCATTCAACGCCTTTACTAACGTGTCATTCATCAGCATTTTCTCCCGCACCGGCGGTACAACAGCGACTTCCTTCATTAGATTCTTTAATTCTGCATAGGCATTTTTATTCTCGGGCAGCGGCTGATTGGATTTGATGGATTGAAATATATATTTTCCAATCGTACCCGCATCAAACTCGCCGCCCAGCATCGTGACGATCATATGTCTGGAAGGTATAATGGATATCGTTTGCCTGCCGCGGCCGGCCGCTTCATAAAAGCCGCCCTTCTCATAGGTCCACCATCCGTAACCATAACCCTTCTCATCGTTCAGGCGGCTGTAGGTTTTTAGACATTTTGCCACCCACTCCCGTGAAACGATTTGCCTGTTCTGCCATCGTCCGCTGTCCAGCATGAGTTTTCCTATTTTATCCATATCAGCAGGATAAAGAAACAGATCTCCCCAGCCATGATTGATGTTTTTATAATTTGATAACCAGATCGAATGATCGATCTCCAGTGGTTCGAATAAGTATTTTTTTGCAAATTCATGCGGGGTCATATGTGCCGCCCGGAATATAATCTCTGCCAGGAGATAGAAGTTGCAACTGCAGTAGGAGAATGTTTCACCCGGTTTGGAAATCATCGGAAGGTCAAAAATAAATTTCACCCAGTCATCCGTTTTTCTCATATCACTCAGAGCTCTTTCGCCATCCACCGTGCCGCAGGCGAATCCGGAGGTCATGGTTACAAGATCTTTTACACGAAGAGCATAGCGCAGGCTGTCATGACTCACCACTTCCGGAAAAAATGTCAGCACCAGTTGATTTTCGTCCCTGATAAATTTTCTGTCAATCGCGATGCCGATTAAAAGTGCTGTGATGCTTTTAGTTACCGAAGCAAGGTCATGAAGATTGTGGGAGGAGTAGGGATAAAAGTCTGCGTCAATAACCGTATGATCGTTTCGAATGATGGTCAGATGATGTATGTTCTGGTTTGTTTCTTTGATAAAGAGCAACAAACTGTCCAGCGTTCGTGAGCTGATACCCTGTTGTTCGGGAGTATTAAAAGGAAATATTTCCCGGGGCCTGCTGTTTTGTCCTGATGCCTGAAGAAAAATACTGAAAATAAAAACAAGTATCGCAGGTAAGGGTTTAGCACATGCCATAATGACCAGTTTACTGCTCCAGGAAAACCTCGATACCTTCTCCCATCGCCTGTACCAGATCGTGTGGCTGAACCATTTCATATTCCTTATTCGACTGCAGCCAGATGATCTTGTCACCAGGACTCGTTACAAATGTTGGAATGATTGTCAACCACAGGTCGGTACCCAGTTTTACCTTATAACGAAGATCGCCTTTCTCTACTGAAACGGCCCAAAGGGATTCGACCGTTTCTCCTTTATAATGATATCTAAATGATCGCATGGCGCAAATTTAAAAACCGTGCTTGATTTGACAGACAGTTTTAACATCCGGAAAATAACGGCAGATTCGCCGGTATAAAATCCCATGCCAGCCGGTTATAATCAGCAGTGAAGGCTAAAATCTGCAGACCGTCAGGCTGATTTGACGCCAACCTGTGGGCATAAAAATTGCATAAAATAATTGTCTAAAACCCTGATCGATGAAACCCTACTATATCCCGCTGCCTGATCCAGCTCAGCCGCACCAGATTACTCTTCAGAAGGGAAAATTATTTTTGATTGATCATGATCATCTGATCATGTTGACCAGTCCGATTATATTAACAAATGGTGTCGTTGTTACCCTCGAAGGGCTCATGAGAATGCCGAACGGCAAAACACGAATACTCTCGGAAGGAGAATATGTTTAAAGATTTGTGAGCGTGTATGGACATTCCAGACTAAACCCGGATTCGTCCGGGTTTTTTCACAAATACCCTTTATACCTTTGGTGAATGAGGATAAAGAATAGAATAAAGAAAAGGCTGGGAAAAGTGAATGCTTTCCTTAAATCCAGGAGGAAACCCACTGTTAAAGCCATTCATATTCTAAGGCTTGAAGTAAAACATCTGGAGGCCTTTACAGAACTCATGGCCATGCAGAACAATTTTGGTGCAAAGCCGGAAATTCCCGGTCGCCTTGAAAAACTTTTTCAGGAAGCGGGTAAACTGCGTAAGCTCGGGCTGGAAACAAAAGCGATACGATCGATCACGGATCTTAACAAACTCATCAAGCCAACCCTGTTTTTAAAACGCCTGCGATCTTATGAAAAGAAAAGCAGTCGAAGGCTGCGTAAAAAACAAAAGGGATACACGGCATTCAAAATACGTGATATCGTAAAACACCCGGGTGTATGGTTATCCTCCGCCACATGCAAACAATTTTTGAGTGCCCGCGCTTCGTCCATATTGGATCTGTTAAATCAGGATATCATCTCTGATATCCGGTCCCTGCATCAGCTGAGAAAAATACTGAAATCCATTATCTATGTTATGCCTCTCTGCAATAAAGGTGTAAAACCCGTTCAGTCATTTTTGAAAACGCGTAAAAAATTTTTGCAGGCAGTTGAGTCAAAAATAGGATCACTTCATGACACCGGTCTCTTCATCAACTGGATGGAAAAGAGACATGAACTGATAGAAACATCTGAAGCGCCCGCACTTAAAAAAATAAAACGGGAATGGCATCATGATATCAGGGCAATGAAAAAGAACCTTCAACCGCTGCTACCTGCCGTCCGGCAATTCGCTGTCGATCTGAAAGATCAGACAGTAGTCAATTTGAGTGCCGTAAAAATGACAGTCAACTAAGATAGATCTTCAGATTTTCTCGTTCTGGCTGCTTTTTTTGCAGAAGCAGACCGGCTTTCCGGAGTCCTTTTTTTAGCGGCTGATTTTGCCTGGCGTGAAAGCGCAGTTTTTGAGACAGTTGAAGTTGGCTCTCTTTTCAGGGCTTTTACTCTGGCTCTTGATCTTGTCCGGGATATAGGTTCATGTCTCAGCGCTTTTTCGGATTCACGGATTGCATTCGTCCGGGTTTTTTCTGACACCGTACCTTTTTTTGGCGGGTCGAGTTTTACGCCGGCCCTGCGCGCTTCGGACAATCCGATGGCAATCGCCTGTTTTGTGGACCGCGCGCCGTGTTCACCTTTCCGGATCTTTTCAATTTCATCATGTACAAATTCACCGGCCTGGGTGCTGGCAGATTTCCCCTCTTTTTTATCTTTCATCGCTTTGTCGATCGTTGATTTATCTGGCATTTTGCAAATTTTAAAAGTGAATAATTGTATGATTTGCAATGGTTGTGCCAGTGATGTTCTTATGCGAAGTGGATCTGATGCCAGTACCACCCGGGTGGGTATGGAAATTGAATAATACGATTCAAATATTCAGATTATGAAGGAGTCAGAAACAATGCCGCCGCAGAAGCAGAAACTTCCGGGATCGGAGCATAAAATGCGTCCAAAACCCATTTCAGACGATCCGCAGTATAAAGGAACGGGACAATTAAAAAACAAAGTTGCGCTGATAACCGGCGGCGAACTCAAAATTTTATGAAAAAGTATATTCTTTCATTCATGCTTTATTTGGCCATTTTCGGTTATGGCTGCAATAATAATAGCGATCCCAGGAGTAAACATACAGACAGCCTCCGTGAGGGCAATACCGATTCGTCAGGAAGCCAGCCTATGCAAACAAGTCCCGGCGCGGCGAATGCCGGCAATGCAACAGACACGGTTGCCAATCATAGCGATCTGAAGCCGAGAACGGATTCGGTTGTGAAGCATTAAGGAAAATCAGCTCAAATTGTTTTATCTTCTGCGGAAATAACATACGCAGACTGTTTCCCTTTTTTAGTTTTCCACGATTTATTTACGGGCAGTAAAGTTTTTTAATTTTACCGGATACTCATTGCCGTTTCATTTTACCGGCAAA
>DASSGT010000283.1:0-7888 GCA_035693345.1 Puia sp.
AGCAGATGCTGAGTCTGCGGATCGTTTAATTTTCCAAAACGCAAAGAATTGAGGGAGGCAATCGGACGCGCACCCATGGTAAAAATATCCCGGTGAATACCACCGACGCCCGTAGCCGCTCCCTGAAAGGGCTCAATGGCCGAAGGATGATTGTGTGATTCAATTTTAAAAACGACACCAAGGCCGTCACCGATATCCATCAGGCCCGCATTTTCTTCACCCGCTTTTACCAGCATTTTTTTCCCCTCCCTCGGAAGGGTTTTTAACCATCGGATGGAATTTTTATAGCTGCAGTGTTCACTCCACATAGCACTGAAGGCACAGAGCTCGGTAAAATTCGGAGTGCGTCCCAATTTCTGACAAATCAGTTCAAATTCTTCTGCGGTAAGCCGTAGTTGTTCGGCGGTTTTGACATTAATATCCATGTTCTTTGAGGAAACCGCAAATTTACGAAGGACGCGTTAATCTATTTGATAATTTTAGTATCCCATGAAGATCGCTTTCATCCACAGTCACAAGGCTTTTTTGCCCGAACTCTACGCTTACGGAGAGTTTTTTCAGAAACAAAATATACAAACCTGTTTTTCAAAATACGGTGAAGAAGCATCGTCGGGAGCAGATGTGTATTGGTACTTCATGGGTTTTTATCCAAAGGCAAAACATAAAAAAAAACTGATTATACATGAATATGCCTCCGCTTCGGTTCCCCCTTACCGTAAGCTCAAGGATTTTTTGAAAAGCCGGTTGAGTCCAAGTCCCCATTTTCGTTTGTACCTGAACGAATATGTCAGAGAGCAGATAAATATTCACGATGAAATTCCGTTCGGATACCGCGACATGGGCATTAGCGGGCAATTTTTCCATCCCCGGCCTGATACTCCGAAGGAATTCGATTTTATATATTCCGGCAATCTTTCTTCCCAAAGAAAACTCAGGGATCTGCTAAAGAATTTTGATCAGGGACCTTTAAAAACGCATACCATATTGCTGCTGGGGAATGATAAAGGAGGGTTAGCGCAAACATTTGAACATTGTAAAAATATTTTTTTTCAGTCCTCAGTACCCTGGCAGGAAGTGCCCGCCTGGCTTGCCAGAGCACGTTATGCCATGAATTATGTCCCGGATGAAGAACCATTTAATGCACAAACGCCAACGAAATTCCTGGAATATACCGCGATGAAAATGCCGGTGGTCAGCACCAACTATTTCTGGATCTCCGAATTTCAGGAGCGATATGGCGGAAATTATTTCTTATTGAAAGAAGATTTTTCAAATATGACCTGGGAACGGATCAGGGGTTTTCCATTTGAATCTCCTAACATGGAGAGCTGGCGGTGGGAAGAAAAAATCCGTGACTCGGGAATTTTAGAATTTCTTAAACAAGCACGTATAGGCTGAAAGCGTAAGGCTTAAAGCGTAAAGTCAATTCAATTCTATGTTTCAGGTGCGAAATGGTTTGGTCTTAACGAAGGCTCTTCAAAATGAAAAGAAGTATAATAATTCAATACCTTCCGCCTTACGCCTTACGCCTTAAGCTTTAAGCTTTAAGCTTGACAACGTCAAATCATATTCCTTCAGGATTCTTTCCATTCCAAATTTCTCAATCACCCGTTCCCTTCCTCTTTTTCCCATGTCTGCGCGTTGGCCATTATTCAGCGCCATCATCTCTTCCATCCGGGCAGCCAGTACAGCAGCATCATTAGGAACCACCAAAAACCCATTCACGCCTTCTACCACCACTTCCTTACAACCTGTATTGACGGATGTGATAATGGGAACTTCCATAGCAGCGGCTTCAAGCAGACATCGCGGAATACCTTCATGGTAAAATGAAGGGAATACAAAACAGTCCGCCTGGCGCAAAAAAGGCCGGACATCCCTTGCAAATCCGCCATAATGAATGATCCCTTTTTTCTGCCAGTTTCTGAGTTCTGATTCGCTGATGGAATCACGATGGTTTTTTTCAAAAAAACCAATCAGCTCTAAACGTACATCACGGTATTTATTTTTAAGAATACGCGCAGCTTCAATATAAACACCCACCCCTTTTGACCGGAGCAGCCGGGTTCCCATCAGAAACTGAAAGGCCTTGGTACGGGCAACCGGTTTGTTGGATTGCGGTGAAAAATGATCCGTATTAATGCCTTCACCAGGTAAAATTTTTATTTTTTCACCCGCCAAAAGCTTTCGCTGAATAAATAAATCCGCATCTTCCTGGTTGAGAAACCATACCTCCCGGGCTTTTTTCAGAGCCCTCCGGTATAGAAAACGAACGATCCGGTTCAGCCAGTTCGGACGGTCGAATGAATAACCCAGGCCGGTAATAACGGCCACGGACTGAATCCCGCATCGGGCAGCAGCCATTGAACCATAGATATTCGGCTTGATCACATAATGAAAAATAAAATCCGGATGTTCAGTCTGATAGATCCTTTCCAGAGATTTTAATAAAGCATAATCCTGTAATGGATTCTCGGAACGGTTATTGAAACGAATATCCAGATAGGAACAACCCGCTTTTTTCAGATCTTCAGCGAATTCATCTTTGGGTGCGATGATAAGCACGTTAAAATGCAGTAAAAGATGGCGGATCAGATCTATCCGGAAATTATACATTGACCATGCACTATTGGCAACAAGCGCGATTTTCTTTCTCTGCTGTTCGGGCTGATTTACGATCATCCGGTTTTATTAAATTCAAATTTATAGATTTGGGTAATCAAAATCAGGTAAAGTTCCTATGCTGACTTACTTTCTCTTTTTCTTTTACCTGTTTTCGGGAACCATTTTACTTCATATTATCATCCGGAGGAAAATTTTTCACTTTAAGATTTATCATACCGCAACCATTGTTTTTTTCAAAGTATTCATGGGCTGCCTGTACGGATGGGTATTTCTCCATTATTATAATGGTGACGATACCTGGAATTATTTTAATGAATCAAAAGACGAAACCACACTGCTGATGCAGCATCCGCTCCGGTTCTTCCATCCTTTCTCTCCCTCATATGCTCTTCAGGTAAAAGGATTTCACGTTTGGGACGCTTTTGTATTTTATATCAATGATTTTGAAAGATGGTTTATCATCAAAGGATTGGCGATTCTGAATCTGCTGAGCGGGAAAAATTACTATACCGACGTCCTGCTGTTTGAGTTTTTGATTATCTGGGGTCCGCTTCTTTTATTTAAACTCCTGGCAAAAGAGTTTTCACGCCGCATCGGCATGAATTTTCTCCTGATCTTTTTTATCCCCTCTGTCATATTCTGGTGCAGCGGTATACGAGCCGAAGGGTTACTTTTATTTTTTATCGTCCTCCTGATTTATAACGGACAGGCTTATACGCGCAGGGCTGGGATCTGGCCTGCCCTGGGATGCCTGGCCGGCTTTCTGGGCTTACTTTTGATACGATACCAGTTCCTGCTGATTTTCCTCCCGGCCTTCCTGGCTTATTGGGTTAGCCTGAAAAACCGGGAAACTTCTCCAAAGTTCTTTAACCGTATCTACCTCATCCTCCTGCTTGCATTCGGTCTCAGCCTTTTTCTGCCACCTGCCCGGCAACTTTCACGCCCTGTTCAGAAGTCACAGGAAAGCTTTTTCATTTTGAAAGGGAATACACGATATAAACTGGATAGTCTCAAACCGGGTCCCGTCAGCTTCATTAGTATACTTCCGCAAGCCATAGCAAACACTTTCCTCCGACCCTATCCATGGGAAGGGAAAAGCCTTCTGCAATCCATTTCTTCGGTGGAAGTAATTTTCCTGATCGCCGGCTTTTTTTTCTTTCTCGTTTCACCAAACCGGAAACAACAGGTTTCACACCCGGTATACTGGCTATTTCTCTTTTATGGGATCACCCAGTTTATAACCATCGGATATACCGTTCCGTTCCCGGGAGCGATTGTCCGGTACAGAAGCATCGCTTTTCTTTTCCTGGTTTTGTTCCTTTATGCAGGAAATCCGCTCCTGCAGCAGAAACTCCGGTACTGGATTTTTAAATTACATTAGAATTAACCTTAATGTTATAATTTTTAATGTTTTTAAATAGATAATTGACAAAAAACCACCTATTTCCTGTTAAATTTTAGAACAGTTTCTAAAAAAACGGGTAAAAAGCTAATTTTTTTTCGTCCTACTGAATAATCTCTTACATTCGCTTCCATAAAAAAAATATTGTAAATGGAATCGTTAAGAGTAAAAGCAATTAACGATCTGTCAACAAAGTCTCCGGTAACACTTGACGGATCCGACAAAATCACAGCCATCTTCCAGGACAACGTATTCACTACCCGCACAGCAAGGGAATTTCTGAGTGATGAAGCCTACAAAAGTCTTACGGGTTCGATCAAAGGTGGGAAAAAAATCGACCGGGCTGTAGCCAACCAGATTGCTGCCGGGCTCAGACAATGGGCAGAACTAAAAGGCGTAACGCATTATACCCACTGGTTTCAGCCACTGACCGGTTCTTCAGCCGAAAAACATGATTCCTTTTTCGCCATAAAGGGTGATGGTACCGCGATTGAACAATTTGAGGGAGATGCCCTGATCCAGCAGGAACCGGATGCCTCATCTTTTCCTTCCGGCGGTATCCGTGCCACATTTGAAGCCCGTGGATATACTGCCTGGGATCCATCATCCCCTCCGTTTATTATGGAGATTGAAACAGGAAAAACATTATGTATTCCAACCATCTTTGTTTCTTATACAGGAGAAACACTGGATTATAAAGCGCCCCTGCTGAAGTCCCTGGAAGCCATGAATAAGGCGGCCGTGGACGTATGTAATTATTTTGACAAGAATGTGACCAAAGTGATCGGCACTTTAGGTTGGGAACAGGAATATTTTGTAATTGATGAAGCACTTGCGAATGCCCGTCCCGACCTGGTGATGAGCGGAAGAACCGTATTCGGTCATCCGCCCGCCAAGGGCCAGCAACTGGAGGACCACTATTTTGGTTCCATACCTGAAAGGATTTATGCTTTTATGCGTGACTACGAAACTGAGTGTTACAAACTGGGTATTCCTTTAAAAACACGTCATAATGAGGTAGCCCCTTCCCAGTTCGAATGCGCTCCGATTTTTGAAGAAATCAGTCTGGCCGTCGACCACAACACGCTTCTGATGGACATTATGGATCGCGTAGCCCGTCGTCACAAACTGCGCGCCCTTCTGCATGAAAAACCATTTGCCGGCATCAACGGTAATGGTAAACATAATAACTGGAGTATGTCTACCGACACCGGCGTCAATCTGCTGGCACCCGGTAAAACACCCAAGACAAATCTCATGTTCCTTACCTTCTTTGTAAATACAATCAAAGCGGTATATGATTATGCAGATGTATTGCGTGCATCCATTGCTTCTGCTGGCAATGACCATCGCCTCGGAGCTAATGAAGCTCCCCCTGCAATCATCTCGGTATTTATTGGAGAATACCTGACAAAGGTGCTGGAAGATATCAAGCAACGTGTCGGTGCCAAATTTGACGAACAGGATGAAGCCATCCTGAAACTGGATCTGCACAGATCTATTCCTGAATTGTTGCTGGATAATACCGATCGTAACCGGACTTCTCCCTTTGCTTTTACCGGTAATAAGTTTGAATTCCGCGCCGTAGGTTCTTCTGCCAATTGTGCCAATGCAATGACGGCTCTCAATACCATCATGGCGGAAACTTTGAAAAATTTCAAAAAAGAAGTGGATGCCCTGATTGAAAAAGGCGAGAAAAAAGAAATCGCCATCATGCACGTGATCCGGGAATATATCGTGAGCAGCGAAAAAATACTTTTCGAGGGAAATAATTACAGCGATGAATGGGAAGCTGAAGCAAAGAAAAGAGGTCTGGGTAATGTAAAAGCCACCCCGCTTGCCCTGGATGCGCTCTTAACTGAAAAAACTAAACATCTCTATGAGTCCAATAATGTACTCACTCATATTGAACTGGAAGCGCGCCACGAAATTGAACTGGAGAAATATGTAAAAAAAGTACAGATCGAAGCCCGGATCATGGGAGAACTTTGCACCAGTCATATCCTGCCACCGGCATTCAAATATCAAAATACACTGATACAAAATATCATCGGTATTAAGGAGATCGGACTGAAAGAACCCGCTTTCTCGAATCAGAAGCAGATCCTTGAAAAGATTTCAGAACATATCTCCCAGATCAGTGAACAGGTCAGCAAAATGATAGAAGCCAGGAAAAAAGCAAATGCCCTGACAGATACCAGAGCGAAAGCCATCGCTTATTGCGACGACGTAAAGGGTGCATTCTTCGATCAGATCCGTTATCACGTGGACAAACTGGAAGTTTTGGTTGACGACAGCGAGTGGTTATTACCAAAATACCGGGAAATCCTTTTCCTCAGATAGAAAGATTATACTTTCTTTTTATATAAGGCCCCAAAATGGGGCCTTTTTTTATTAAATAATATTTATTACAAATATGTTTTTTTGAAAAATATCTAATAATCAGTTCATATGAAAATAAAATATATATGTTTGCTTAACGAAGTATGTTTAGAATATATAATACTTTCACATTATTAAATGAGTATTACATATTTATTTAATGTTGTATTAAACCTTCCCTTTTGCTGATCGAGAAAAGAATCCATCCTATCATTTGAAAACATACCGTCGACGATTCAGCTTAGCCATTAAAAACTTGCTACAGTACTATCCCTGGTCAGGGTATTACTGATTTTCTGTAATCTTTAAAAACAAACAGCAATGGTTAAAAACTTAAAACTGCTTATCGTCGCGATCGGATTATTTGTTTCTGTAAAAGGCCAGGATTCAACAAAAGCCGCTCCGCCCAAGGTTGACTCTGTGGCTCCGTCCCCTGCAACTACTTTTTCCGGTTCACTGGATCTGTATTATCGGTACAATTTTGCAAATCCAAAGGGTTCTTTAAACAACTACACCAGCTTTACAAATTCCCAGAATTCCTTCGAGCTGGGTATGGCTACCATCCGTGCAGATCACAGCTGGGCAAAAGCGGGTGTAACCGTAGAACTTGGATTCGGAAGAAGAGCTGAAGAGTTTTCCTATAATGACGGTGCCTCCAACGGATTTTTCTCATTAAAAAATGTAGTGCAGGCCTTTGTCTATTATAATATCACCGATAAGATCAAACTCACAGCCGGTAAATGGGGTACACACATCGGTTATGAAGTGGTGGATGCCGCCGCCAACAGGAACTATTCCATGAGTTATATGTTTTCCTATGGTCCGTTTTTCAATACAGGCATAAAAGCTGATATCGCCATTGCCGGCAAAACGGCTATCATGGTGGGTATATCCAATCCGACAGACAATTCAACAACAACTGCGGTTCAGAAAATGGCGATCGCCCAAATCAGCACTGCGACCCCCGACAGTAAATGGAAGTTTTTTCTGAATTATCAGGGCGGTCATAATTCCGACACCACTACATTAAATCAGTTCGACCTGGTATTAACCGGAACGATCACTGATAAATTCAGTGTCGGCTTCAATGCTACAGATCAGATGGTAAAATATATTAACACGAATAGCTGGTGGGGCGCCGCACTCTATCTGAATATTGACCCCAGCCCCAAGTTTGGCGCAACACTGAGAGCAGAGTATTTCGATAATAAAGATGCGGTTCTTCCGATACCTGCCGGAAACTTTATGGAGTATACTTTAACCGGACAGTTTCATTTGGGCAAACTCACTTTTATGCCGGAAATACGGTATGATAATTCCTCTGTGGACGGAGCCTTCCTGAAACATGATGATTCACCAACCAAAAATACATTTTCAGGCATACTGGCCGCCACATACGTCTTTTAACATGAATTCCATTTAAACGTGTTCAATACCTTATACTAGCAGCAACTTTTTAAGTGATTGAATACATCATTT
>DASSGT010000284.1:0-5017 GCA_035693345.1 Puia sp.
TAATTGATTCCTTCCCCCAAAGCCAGTGATTTAAAAGGGATCAAACCCTGGTCATGATACATGGCCAAAACACCGTCAAATTTTTGTTGCTGATTTCGGGCAAAAAAGGCATCGGCACTATACGGACCATATACCAGCATATTGTGTTTGGCGTCTTTGATGGCGGGTTTAATAATATCCTCCTCCTCTCTTCCGATCAGTCCATCGTCTCCCGCATGCGGATTAAGGCCGAGTACGGCAATGCGTGGTTTGTCTATACCAAAATCCCGGACCAGGGATTCTTTCATAATATTCAGCTTGGAAATAATGGTTTCCCTTGTTATATTTTTAGCGATCTCACTGACTGGCAGATGCTCCGTCACAAGGCCCACTCGGAAATTTTCGGAGCTCATCAGCATGAGCACGTCTTTTACGGCAAATGCCTGCTTCAGGTAAGGCGTATGACCGGTATAAGTAAAATTGGCGGACTGAATATTCTTTTTATGAATAGGAGCTGTTACCAGTGCATCAATTTTTTTGTCTTTCAGTGCCTCTGTTGCCGAAATCAATGATTTTACAGCGTATAATCCCCCCGCCTCTGTTAATTGTCCGGGATTGATAGACACTTCTTCTTCCCAGCAATTATACAGATTCACCTGTTTGTGAAACGGTCTGGAGAGGTCCTTAATATGCTGGTAATTGAAAGTGGCGTCAGGAATTGATTTACGGTAAAAATTGATCAGTTTATTAGAACCAAACAGGATGGGTGTGCATAGTTCCAGCAACCTGTTATCAGAAAAAGTTTTGATGGCCAGTTCAGCTCCGATGCCGTTCAGATCGCCGATAGAAATACCAATGACAGGTCTTTGTTGTGGAATGCTCATGTATTATTTTTCGATGAATAAAAATACGATTATTAGCCTGAAGGATGGTTTATTTTTGCTTTATGACGCATTTGCAAAGACCGCTCAATCTGAAGAAATCCCTGGGTCAGCATTTTCTGAAAGATGAGTTGGTTTGTCGGTCGATCGTAGATGCTCTCAAAGAAAATAAGTTTTCCCAATTGTTGGAAATCGGCCCTGGTGCCGGAGCGCTGACCCAGCATCTTATTGGAATGGATGGGGTAGACTTTAAGGCAGTTGAAATCGATCGGGAGAAAATCAGTTTTCTAAAAAAGAAATATCCAGTCCTTGAGGACCGGATTATAGAGCTTGATTTTCTTCTTATGGAAAAGCCTTTTGAAGGTCCTTTCACTATTATTGGCAATTTCCCTTATAATATTTCTACAGAAATTTTGTTCAAAGTACTGAATTGGCGGGAAGATGTGGAGCGTGTGATCGGCATGTTTCAGAAGGAAGTGGCTTTGCGAATTGCAGCCTCGGAAGGCAATAGAATTTATGGCGTTACGAGTGTACTGTTACAGGCTTTTTTTGATGTGGAATATTTGTTTGAAGTCAGTGAGCAGGCTTTTAATCCTCCTCCAAAGGTCAAAAGTGCGGTCATACGTCTCACCCCAAAGAAAGTTTCTGTTCCTGTCAAAACTGAGAAGAAGTTTTTTTTACTTGTGAAAACTGCTTTTAATCAACGAAGGAAAACTTTGCGCAATGCAGTAAAAAGCCTGTTCGCGGATGAAGTTTTGAAAGACCCGTTGTTTAATAAACGTGCGGAACAATTAATGATTTCGCAATTTGCGGAACTGACATGGAGAATGAAATAAGTATGGAAGACTGGAAGACTGGAAGTCTTGAGGGATGGAAGTATTTAATAAATTGAGTTTTACAGGAAAATGAATTGAAATATGCGAATGGGAAAAGTTTTTGTAACTGCAAAAGTGCATGAATACCTGATTGAACGGTTGAAAAGAAGTGGATTCGAAGTGGTATATGTTCCTCAGATCAGTTACGGAGAATTAACGGATATTATAGCTGATGCAACAGGGTTGATTATTACAACTCGTTTAAAAATAGACAGACCCATGCTTGAGAAAGCGGGTTCACTGAAGTGGATAGGACGCTTGGGCAGCGGGATGGAACTGGTAGATGTCGAATACGCAATTCAAAAAGGTATACAGTGTGTAAGCAGTCCGGAAGGAAACCGGAACGCAGTTGCCGAACATGCGCTGGGTATGCTTCTTTCACTGCTGAACAATATTCCGCGGGCGACCCGTGAAGTAAAAGAAGGTAAGTGGATAAGAGATGCAAACAGGGGTATAGAATTAAGGGGTAAGACGGTCGGTATCATCGGTTACGGGAATACCGGTTCAGCATTTGCCCGTTTGTTGACCCCTTTTGATGTAACCGTATTGGCCTTCGATAAATACAAATTCAATTTCGGGGCCGGACAAATCAAAGAAGCCAATTTAGGGCAATTGGGGAGATATGCAGACGTGATCAGCCTCCATGTACCGCTTACTGAGGAAACTTTTCATATGGCTGGAGATAGCTTTTTTGGATCCTTTAAAAATAAACCCTTTTTTATAAATACCAGCCGGGGCAAAACTCAGGATACAGCTGCCCTGATCCGGGCTCTTGAGACAGGAAAGTTATCCGGAGCCGCTCTGGATGTGCTTGAAAATGAGAAACCTGAAACCTATACAGCCTTGGAAAAACAACAGATAAACCATTTGTTAAGCTTTGATAATGTGTTAGTAACGCCCCATATCGCCGGGTATTCCCGGGAGGCTTTTTACGAAATGGCCAAAGTGATTCTGGATAAGCTGGCCATTTAAACAGAAGCTAAAACCCGACTTTTTGATAAAGAGGGGGCCAAATCTGGCATTTCCGGTAAACAGACTGCTTATTTCAGGCAGTCTTAACAATACCCAGGAATACCTTTTTATTCAGATTCCTTATCTTTGTATAAATGCAACGCCTCCCAAAGGGCGTTGTATTTTTTTTCTTTTATAATAAACAGAGAAGGATTTATGAGTGGAATCACATATTTGACAAAGGAGGCACTCGAGAAACTGAGGGGTGAATTGCAAAAAATGAAGAGTATTGACAGACCGGCAGCCTCAAGGGCCATTGCCGAGGCGCGTGAAAAAGGAGACTTAAAGGAAAATGCGGAATATGACGCCGCAAAAGAAGCGCAGGGGCATTTGGAAGCAAAAATTCAGCGCCTGGAAGCGGACCTTTCCAACGTTCGCATTCTGGAAGAAGGAAGTATTGATACTAGCAAAGTATCTATACTGACAAAAGTAACCGTTACGAATTTGTCCAATAAGAAACAATCAACCTATCATCTGGTTTCTGAAAAAGAAGCAGATCTCAAACTGGGCAAAATCTCCGTTTCATCTCCCATCGGAAAAGGATTATTGGGCAAGCAGGTAGGAGAAGTGGCTGATGTAATTGTTCCTGCAGGTAAACTACAATTTAAAGTGGAAAATATTACCGTATAAACAGTATACCGTTTCCCTGTGTCGAAACCGCGCGGGAAAATGAGTTTTAATGATATTCAAATCGTCTGTGTATTCAAATTTGAAATTATCCGGGCCTGGATTTTCCTAAACGTTTCTTCATTTAATTTTAATTTGGTCTTTTTGAAGTCCATGTCACTCACCTGATTGATAGGAATCAGGTGTATGTGTGCATGGGGAACTTCAAGACCCACAACTGTGAGTCCGCAGCGATTACAATCAAAAGACGATTCGATTGCTTTTGCGATCGGTTTCGAAAATATAAGTATTCTCGAAAGGTATTTTTCATCCAGGTCAAAAAAACGATCGGTTTCTATTTTTGGTATCACGAGTGTATGACCTTCGCGAAGTGGATTGATATCGAGAAATGCCAAAAAGAAATCATCTTCCGCAATGCGATACGCCGGGATTTCACCATTGATAATACGTGTGAATATGGTCATAGAGGAAAGTTAATAGTATGAGAGTATGAAAGTATAAGAGTGGGGAAGCCAAACCTTCATTTCAACTTAAATCCGAAATTAAAAAATTAACTCTTATACTCCTATACTCTTATACTCCTATACTTCTCAGATGATTCGCTTCGGATTTTTCGCTATAAAATCATTCCACCCGCTCAGTTTTTTTTCTGTAGATACCGGAGTACGGAATTGATAATGATGACACAGCGCTACTGCCAGCGCATCAGACGCGTCAAAGCGAACAATTTCCAGACGGATCTGTAACACCTGCTGAAGCATTTTCCAAACCTGTTCCTTACCCGCATTCCCGTTTCCTGTTATCGACTGTTTTATTTTTCGCGGTGCATATTCTGTAACCGGTATACCCGACTGCATCGCTGCTGCGATGGCTACACCCTGAGCCCTTCCGAGTTTAAGCATGCTTTGTACATTCTTACCATAAAACGGTGCTTCAATTGCAAAATCATCCGGTCTATACTTTTTTATCAGCTCCTGAACGGTGAAATAAATTAGCTCCAGCCGCTGATAAGCATCCATACGTACGGGAACATGCAATACATCCATTTCAATGAATTTGGTTCGGGCCCCTTCAATACATATCAGGCCCCATCCCATCATCAGGGTGCCGGGATCAATACCAAGGATTATTTTGGAGTTCTTTTGCAGAGGGAACGCTATTTTTGATTGTGGTGTTGAACAAAAATATCAAATTAATAGTCAACTACGTTGCCGGTCCAGTCATAATGTTCTTTCTTTTCTATACGGTAAACCTTCAATTGCACAAACAACCGAACTGGAAAGATTCAATTCATCAGGTATTTGAGGCAGCTACAGGAAAACAGCAATGGAAATTATACTGCATGATCTTACTTATGGTGGTAAACTGGACGCTCGAAGCAACAAAATGGCGAATTGCTCTTCAGCCGATACAGTCAATACCGTTTGGCCGTGCTTTCAAGGCGATTCTCGCGGGTACTTGTATCGCTTCATTTACACCGAACCGTGTGGGAGAATACCTGGGAAGGATGTTGTTCGTGGACCCGGGCAATAAGGTTGTTTCGGTTGCACCTACTATTCTTTGTAGTATGTCCCAAATGCTGGTAACTCTTACAGCCGGATCGGTGGGCCTGTTTCTATACTACCATTTGACTCCGGCAAGCCC
>DASSGT010000285.1:0-2060 GCA_035693345.1 Puia sp.
GAAACTGAGCGAAAGAAAAACGAAAGCCATTATCCTTTCTGGTTTGAGTATAAAGAAAAATTCCTCCGGCAGCCAACATCCAGGATTATATCAATACAGCATGACCCGTCGGCAAAACAATTTCCGATGGTTGTGAAGAAAACGGCCATCCCATGGATTCCGCCTTTTATTCTTAGCTTTTTGGTGATTGGATTCTTTGGGCTCTGGCTGTTCATCAGACATTCTTCGCACCTTGAAACGGTCACTGAACCTTTTCAAAACGTCAGTATACCGGCTCTGGCTTCAAATGGTTGGTTTATACAATTTCCGGATACGATCTTCTGGAATAAACGAAACGAAAAACCAGATGGACTGACTATGTATACGCTTCGCGGGGATACCTGGCCGGATGCAAAAGAAAAAACAGGTATCCGGAATCTTCTTTTGAGAAAGGTGGATGCCAATTGTTTTGACGCAGAGGTTCATTTTTCAGATTTTTTGCCCACCCAAAACTGGCAACAGGCAGGGATATTATTGCTGGAAGACACGAACTTTAGCGGTCGCGCGGTCCGGTTGTCCGTCGCATTCAATGATTTCTTTGGGGGATATAAAAAGCCGAAAGAGATGATCATCCAGGCGATCACTTCGCTGGGGAAAAATGATGCTGAACCGGAAGAAATCGCCCATTATCCCATTCTTTTTACCGACAGTGCTGAAAAGAACAAAGTACTTTTTCGGAACGTCGCAAATATGTCACTCCGTCTTGAAAAACGGGGGAATAAATTCAGATTTCTTTATGCGGGAGGATCGGTGTCCAATCCCGCTTTCAGGGAAATTCAAACCCATGAATTTGAAATTCATCCGCGGTATATTGGTCTTTTTGCGATCAGAGGATTTGTTGACAGTGCTGCGGCTATTCCCGTCCGGTTTACTTTTTTTCGGCTGACGGAAAACAAGTGCGAGTAAATTCAGAAGTCTTACAACACCATCGCTTCCTTATTATATTTATCCCTGTACTCCACTGGTGACATGCCTGTAATTTTTCTGAATACCTCCCTAAAGGCCTTTGTATCGGAGTATCCCACATCATACATGACTTCATTCACATTTTTGCGGGTTGTCTCAAGCGATTTTTTTGCTGATTCAATTTTTACACGCTGAGCATATTCTAAAGGTGTGTTGCCGGTTGCTTTGATAAACCGCCGGTCGAAATGACGCCTGCCGACAGCAAACTTTGCAGACAACTCTTCCATCGAAATTTTTTCATGCAGATTCATCTCAATGAATGTTTGCGCTTCTTTGATTACATCGTCATCATGATGTTTCTGAGTTGAAAAAATAGCGAAGGGTGACTGGCTTGTCCGGTCCATGTCTATCTGAAATATCTTTGAACAGTATATAGCCGTTTGCCTGTCATAATATTTCTCAACCAGGTAAATGATCATGTTCAGGAATGAATAAGCCCCTCCGTTTGTGTAGATTCCATGTTCATCAGTGATCAGTTTTTCTTCTTTCAGATTTACCTTCGGGAACATATTTCTGAATGCATCGGCATATGCCCAGTGCGTGGAGCAGTTTTTGCCGTCGAGCACTCCGGATGAAGCAAGCATAAATGCACCTGAACAAACACTGGCCACTTCAGCGCCCTGTTTGTATTGTTGCCCAATCCAGTCCATCAATAACTGATTTCCTTTCAATGCTTTTTGATAACTGCGAACCAGAGAGGAAGGAATGATCACCAGGTTTGTTTTCTCAATAGCGGAAATATTGATCTGTGGCTTTAATGTTATTAAGCCTTCGCTATAATCCACCTTTTTTGATATGCCGGCGATTTCCACTTTATACAATTCTTTCTTCCCATTTCTTTTCCAATAAGCATTCGCCTCAGCAAAGATTTCGGTCGCACCCACAATACTTGCCACCGTGCTCAGGTTGCTTTGTCCATCAGGCACCAGAATAGTAATGTGTTTCATATCTGAACTATTTTCAACAAATATAAATTATTATCAGGTCCAAAACAACCCCTTACAAAGTCTATATTACACATCTCCAATGACGATTATAGACATTAGTTTTATGGT
>DASSGT010000286.1:0-2565 GCA_035693345.1 Puia sp.
AGGAAAAATGGTTCCCGAATTCGTGCACATAGGAAAGCCGGAAAATGTCACTGTATAGCCAGTTGGAACTGTAACCACGGGTAAAAGAGGATAGAAAAGTGTTACCGTTAGAAAAAATATCCTCCTGACCGGGATTCTTGAGATCATGCAGATAACTTGCCTGCACATAGTTGAACGGGTAACTGTAAACGGATCGGTTATTAAATGAATAGGATCCGGTTAACATATATTTAAAACGGTTGTCCTTAAATCCGTAACCCAGATAGCCATCCAGATAAAATCGCTGACTTAGTTTGTAATTGGTTCTCCCACCAAATTGAAGTCTCTGGCCCTCGACAGAGTTAAATGAATAAAAGGTCTGAATAGGACCTATATCAAATTTTCCCGCAGATTTATAACCTACAAAATACAAGGTTGCGAGATCCATCAGCCTTCTATAGGAACGCATCTTTACCAGGCTGTCTGCATTTGAATATGTCTGAGCCTGAGACGGACTTAGCGGGATGGGCCGGTTCTCGCTCCAATACAAAGCCGATTGACGCGATGGTTTGGATACGCTATCTACTGCAGGTCCCTGTAATAAATGGTCAGGCAAAACAGAATCTGACAAATCAGAAATGGATATTTTTCTCTCTCCAAATATCCCAGGGCTTTTGGGAAATGGGCTGAACGATGCAAGCATGTCCGACTCAGTCAGATGGTAATGATCGCCCGGGCCTATTTCAAAATTCTGGCTGAGCCTGAAATTTCTGACATAATTCATATTTACGTGTTTACTCATTCCAAGTTCTACGCTGGTAACGGCGTAAGCGCCATCGAGTGTGACCGACAGAGTTCCACGGAAAAGCAGGTCTTCAGGATTTCTTGGAGTAAAATATAATTTGACTATGCTACATCCATTTTCCACCACTGTGTCCTGGATAAAATACATATAAAAAACAGGTCCGAAGTCCGATATAGGACTTACAAATTGCATGGTGAAGGCAGAAATATTATTGTCATAAATATTAATATCATTATACAAATAATGCAGTGCCCCCTGTATGCCCTTCATATCAACAAATTCACCATAGTCCACCGTTTTTTGCGCCAGTATGATTTTTTTGTTTTTTTCAGGATCCTTCCGGAAATATTTTTCAGAAATGATTTCCTGCAGATAAATAGAATTCAGCTTTTTACCCTGAACAACCGTCGTATCGGTATTTTCAAAAAAGAACCTGAACTTCTTTAAAACAAAATTCTGGGTGATTTTGACCCATGGACCGTCTGTAAACATCTGCGTTTTCTCATATTCTTTACTGGAGGAATAGGAATATGCTCCGGGCCCGTTCCTGGGTTTATTTGCAATAACATGCCGTATCAAATCAACTGCTGGATTGTTTTTATTCCTATATTTTCCCTTTCTTGCATTGACAACTACTTCTTCGAGTGTGGAATAGGATTTTGAAAGTTGTATAGTCAGCTCCTGAGTTGATACATCAGAAACTTTATATGATACGGAATGATAGCCTGTAAAGCTAAAAGTGATCCGGGTAACCAATTTGTCGATCGTCATCGAGAATTTGCCTGCGGCATCCGTAAGTCCGCCTTTGGGACTATTATTCAGGGTAATACTTACATTTTGCAAAGGAGTCCGGGATGCAGAATCCACAACAATCCCCATGATCGTTTTTGTTTGTCCTGAACTGAACAGGGCGAATACAACCGCCATCAATAAAATGATTATGCGCCTATAAATCCGGGTCATTAACATATACTTCCACTACGTTTCTGATAAACTTAAGGATGCCAACTTCCTTCATTTGGTTGAATTTCCCATCGGCAAAGTTTCAGATTTTTGCGTGTTATAAACCTTTCATCTTGTTAATCCTTCCGTTCGGAGATTATCACCGGCTGAGGACAGGATAACCGGAAAAGTATATTTACATTCAGTGTCTCTAAAAACGGCCTACGCCGTTTAAAATACTACATCAACGTGCGCAACCTGGATGAAATAATACATACTGTCAACGGTATATACAGCAAAGCGGAGACCAATACCCTTTCTATTAACGATGAAAGAGAAGGTCTTATTCGTGTAAACACGGCTGCAGAAAAATGGTATGTCGTTTTGAACGGCATCTTTAGCAATCTTAGTCAGGATATGCATTTTACAGCAGGCAGGAACACACCATTTATCATGATGTATTTTCAGCTACAGGGCACGTCCACATTTGCTACGAATACCCATGTTCGGGTAGCTGGTCAGAAGCATTCTCTCAATTATCTTCCTTCGTTCAGGTTCAATACCTGTATCCGAAAGAATACCGTGGAAGAATTTTTTTGTGTAAAAATATTCCCTGACCTGTTACTACTGCATTTGCATGACGGCGACGAATATAACCCGCTGATTCGTTTCTGCAAACGAAGAGATCCGTTTCTAACACTGAACACGCCACAGGTAATAAAACCAGCAATATATCAATGCATTTATGACTACCTGCATTGTACCTACACAGGAGCACTGGGTGCTGCCTATAAAGACAATATTATTCTAAACCTCTTTATTCACCAGTTGGTTAGTTT
>DASSGT010000287.1:0-2605 GCA_035693345.1 Puia sp.
AGTTTAATTGTTTATAGACTATAAGCGTTGTGATGATAAAGCCCGTGGACAGCGTGAACTGTACCAGTACAAGGGACTTCCTCAATGTCTTTCCTCCGGCGCTGGTGGAAAACCTTCCTTTCAGAACCATGGCAGGTTTGAATGAAGAAAGAACAAAAGCCGGATATAATCCGGCGAGCAGTCCGACAAACACTGCTGAGAGAAAAAGAAAAAATAAAAAGGATGGGTGTTCGAATACGCCATGACTGATTGTCTTACCCGACAGGAGGTTAAATTCCGGGATCAGCAATGCTGCCGATATAACCGTAATCAAAAAAGCAATGAGACAAAGAATAAGTGATTCTCCAAGGAACTGGCGTGCAAGCTCACTCCGAACAGCCCCGATCACTTTCCGGATCCCTACTTCTCTGGCCCGTTCAGCAGCCCGTGCAGTGGTCAGATTTACAAAATTTATGCAGGCAATCAGTAAGATGATAATGGCAACAAAGGAGAACAGGTACACATTTTTTGTACCTACCGTTTTGTATCCGTTCCGGGTAGAACGCAGGTACACATCTCTCAAAGGTTCGAGCGATAAGCTGGTTTTCATATGCTGCTTTTTCATTTCTGCACCTTCCACGTTTTCAATAAATGCGGGAAATTTGTTTACAAGTGCCTGCGGATGCGTGCCGGGTTTCAGGAGTATAAAGCAAATCGGATGATAGTCAGACCATTCCCAATTGTCTTCCAGGCCGGCTTCGGCGTTCAGGTTTTTTGTTTCCGTGGTCATGGAAACAATCATATCCGCGGAGATTTGCGAGTTCTCCGGAAGATCTTTCATTAAACCGGTCACTTTCACCGGCCACGCTTTTTGGGCGAGCAGGATCGTTTGTCCAACGGGATTTGTATTCCCAAAATATTTCTTTGCTGCCGATTCTGAAAATACCACACTGAAAGGATCTTTTAATACAGTAGCCGGATCGCCTTTCAACAGCGGGAAATCAAAAATCTGAAAAAAAGCAGGGTCTGCGAACAAAGAATTTTCTTCCTGGAATTTGATGTCCCCTGTCCGAACGAGCAGACTGGATCTGACGGTTCGAACCGCTGACTCAATTTCAGGGAACCGGCTCTTCATATTTGGCAGCACCGGCCATGCAGGACCGTCAGCCCTGATCGTTTCGCTGGGTGTTTTGATATCACAAACCACCCGGAAGATCCGGTCAGCCTTTCGATGGAAGGAGTCGTAGCTTAACTCGAAATGCACATACAAAAAAATCAGGAAACAGGCTGTCATTCCAACTGAAAGTCCCAGAATATTGATCGCAGAAAAAACACGGCGCTTCCACAGATTACGAAAAGCGATGGTGAAGTAGTTCTTTAGCATGGAGGGATTTTTTAGCGGTAATAAAAATCTGACAGCCGTCAGCCGTTTTCCTCATGCGAACTGTAACTAAAATTATTTTTTTAAACCACAGGAATGAAACCGCTTATCATATTATTTGCGTCAAGCTTGAGAATGACTGTCGGGCCCGGTAATCAAAAACAGTCACATTTTCCCAATATGTCTGGTATCAATCGAGCAAAGGCCTATGATATGATCTAAGTAAAAATACTTACATCGTGAATGGTTGCGACTGAGATATTTAGATTTTCTAAATAAATCCAGTATTTTGTACTTCCGGTATTTTCATCACTGGAAAACCAATTGGGTAATTCTAAAGATTACCTTCTGTAATTCGACAAACAAAGCGCAATGATGTCCCGTTTATTTATCTGCTTACTGTCATGCTTTTTAATTATTTTTTTAGCACCTGCATCTCAGGCGCAGGTCGTTGTTTCCAATTATACTTTTAAAGAGGGCATGCAAAAAATCGCAGAAGACCCTAAGATATTAATGGTTATTATGGATGCGGAAGATGGCGGTTCATCCATAAATGATTTCACCTCAAAAGCACTGCTGGATCCGAAAGCTTCTGACATCAATAAAATAGCCATTGTGATCAGGCCTGCCATGGGAAGTGCGGATTGGGATTCGATCAGCAAAAGATATTTGACGACGCCACTACAGTCATTTGGAACATTGTTTTTCAATCCAAAAGGAGTGTTGGTTCATAGATATGATGCGGTCAATGAACGTGGTTCCGCATATCTTGACCAGGCAAAGCTTGCCTATGCTGATATTAATCTTCCAACGGCTCAGGACCAATTGGATTCTGTCCGTAAGATGCATTTTTCAGACTTTGCCGCTGTAGATAAATTGTTTGAAACGCGTACAAATGCCGTTGATTCCACGGATGATTTACTAGACCCTTTTATTGAAAATACACCGATCGATTCTTTTGACATGTATCCGTATTATCATCTGCTGGCGAAATTTGCACCGCCTTTAGGCACCAGAGCAGATTCGATTTTTAGAGGTGGGAAAAATGTAGATTCAAACTGGGTTAAAATTCCTTTGCAGGAGCGGGTTGCCATCAATCGTAAGATCATTAAAAAAACGATGAATGCAGCTGTTCGTAATAAAGACTTATATCTGGCCGTCCGCCTTGCTCATTTTTCAGCTGCCATTTTGGGCAACCCTACAAAATTCAATACAGAAAAGGAACAGTATAGAGTGATGACCGAT
>DASSGT010000288.1:0-3759 GCA_035693345.1 Puia sp.
GTTTTGTATACGGCATGCACAATAAATAAAAGTATTTGTTTCTGCTGAATGGTTCCGAAATGAAGGGCTGATCACCTGACCTCATAATAACGTTCTAAAAAATCTTTTTACCGCAATAGGAATCGGGGATCCACGTTGCTGATTAAAGCAGCCACAGATGAAACTGTTCATAAAAGTCCCGGTTTATTTCTTACTAATTCATTTTGTTTCCTGCAAAAAGCAGGGTGTAAATGGGGTGGCTACAACCACTTCTTCAATGTACCGGGAGCATGGATTAGACGTGGATTGGGATCATTCAGGATCTAACCGGATCGCTTATTCTGCAAAGGGTGACGACGGATATTATGATATTCATACGGCTAATCCCGACGGCAGCAACGACAGTTGTTTAACCTGCCTGTTAGCTCCTTTATCGGAGAAACATATTGCCGTTCCCTCCTGGCATCCTTCCGGCAACTGGTTATTAATGACTGTCGAAAAACCGGTGCATGATGGTTCATCCTTTGATGCGCTGCCGGGTCTCGGATCATACACGGATATCTGGATCATGAACCGCGCAGCAACAAAAACCTATAAACTGGTCGAAACCGTAAATGACAATGATCACGGCGTCATTCTGCCCAGGTTCTCACATGATGGAAAAAAAATTCTCTGGACCGACCGGAAAGCAGCGGCTAACATTCTGGTTCCAACACAAACCGCGGGTTACTGGACCATCAAAATAGCCGATTTCGCCTTCAGCAGTTCAGACAGTACTCCTTCCATCAGTAATATCCGGACGATCGAACCGGTGAGTGATTATTTTTATGAGGCATATGGTTTTTCCAATGATGACAGCAGAATTATTTTCTGCAGCAATCTCAACAAGCCTTCATTTTTTGATGAAAATATTTACACCATCGATGTTTCCGGAAATAACATGACCCAGCTGACAACATCAGATTATAACGAGCATGCCTGGTTCACACCAAATGGAAATCAGATCGTTTGGATGACCAATGCACAGGCCAGCTCCGGGACTGACTGGTGGATGATGAACAGCGATGGTTCCAATAAACACCGGCTCACATATTATAACGAACCCGCCAATGCCCAATATGCAGGACATGCCGTATGGTGTGGACTGGTTTCATTTAGTCCGGATGGAAAAACTTTTGTTGGTGGCAGACAAGTCAGTCTCACGACCCAGGAAGGTGAAATCATGAAGGTCGTATTACCGTGAAAATCTGTTTTCTCCCAACATGCCGGATAAGCGGACAGGAGAATGGATGGCTAAGTTATATATGATCACACGAACATAGCGGTCCGAAATCGTATATTTATATAGGCGGAGAAACAGGGGCTGCATTTATTATCCGGTAATTTAAATCTAAAGAAATGCCAACTTTTTTAATTGAAATTCCCCACTCGCAAAATATGACTGAATGCAAACAGGTCATCAGATTGTTCGTGGAATCAGGTTCCCATTTACTTTCCAACGCAAACTGGGGTTGCAAGGACGGTGTACACAAAGCCTGGTTTGTCAGTGATTTTCCCAGCAAAGAAGACGCGCTGAAGGTGGTGCCGCCATTTTTGCGGCATAATGCGACGATTGTTGAATTAACGAAATTCAACAAGGAGGATATGCTCAAATTTTCTGAACACCAGGGCTAAAGCACTATTCGCCGGCCGAGCACATAAACTATTACCGAACAATTATAAAACAAAAACACGTTCAGGTTTTTGTGTCATATCATTTACACTTCCCCCCGGGGGATTTTGACACAGCACTCCTGAACAAGGCATTTCCAATGACAGATAAAAACGCACTCGTCTACATCAAATAATAACCTCCTTAAAATTTCAGTATGAAAAGATTCTTAACACTTATCGGCATTTTATTTTTTGTCGTCCAGTCTTTCGCCCAGTCGGGTCATATCACGAAGAAGAAATTCTACGGAGGCAAATTCAATCAACAGGATTCCAGTATCGGATATACGGAAGCCGTTTTGGTTGACAACATATTATATATTTCAGGATGGCTTGATAAAGGGACCATTGCAGAACAATTGCAGGCAATTTATACGAACCTCGGAAAGATCCTGCATGCTTATGGCGCTACTTATCAAAATGTGGTTAAGGAGACATTATATACGATGGATATGGAAGCAGTAAAATCCAATAACGAGGTGAGAAAGGCATTTTATAAAGGAGACTATCCGGCGGCCACCTGGGTTCAGATCAGCAGATTGTATGATGGCAGATCGGATGCGCAAATAGAAGTGGAGCTCATCGCCCATCTTCCGAAAAAGAATTTGTAACTGTTGAGTGATTCGAAAATAAAACGCCGGCAATGGATAAAGATTTTTCCAGCGTAAGCCCTTCCGCCTGGCTTCTCTTAACAATGAAGGCGGAGACGACCATTCCCTTTGCCCGTGAAGCTTTGAAGTGGTTGCCTCCACCCGAAAATGTTCTTCGCCTTTCAAATGAAAAGGACCTGATGTATTGGGCAAGAGTACTTCACTTTGAAGAGAGGTACCAGGGCATTAGTCATCTGGTGGATGAAATAAAGCCGCATAATATACTCGAGTTGTCTTCCGGCTTTAACTTCCGCGGCCTCGATATGACTGAAAAAAATAACAATCTTCACTATATAGATACTGATTTACCGGGAGTAGTGACAGTAAAAAAAACAATCGTTGATAAACTTCTTCCTTCCAAAAATAATCTAAGCACTTATGAACTCATGCCTCTCAACGTGCTGGATACAGACGCATTCAAAAATATAGTTAAGAAATTCGATCAGAGTCCTCTAATTGTCGTAAATGAAGGATTACTGATGTACCTGAACAAGACAGAAAAGGAAATCCTTTGCCGGAGTATTCGTGAGACGCTTGAATCGCATGGTGGACATTGGATAACGGCAGATATATATTTCCGGCATCCGATGGAAGAAACAAAAAAGCCCGACGATTCATTCGATGAATTCCTCGACAGACACCGGGTATGGGAAAATATGTTTATCGATGAAACGGACGCCAGGCAGTTTTTCGAATCCCAGGGATTTGCCATCAATCTGGTTCATGAGCCGGATTTTGAAACACTTAGTTCATTTCCTTATTTCATGTCCTTATTAACAGAGGAGCAACGCTCAGGTGCGAATAATATGCCGAAGCTTCGTGAGACATGGCAACTTGGATTGAAATAAAACCCTGCAAGTTACAGCCGGTCAATTTCAGTCTGCAGTAAATGGAAGTTGCGAACTTCGGCCCATAAAAATGTTTATTATAAAGATCAATAATATTTGTTTCTCCGGATATGATGAGAAATAAGATACTGATATTTGCCTATGCGCAATTGTAGATTATTCTTCCTGTCAATTATTTTGCTGTGCGCTGATAAAATTTGTTTTGCACAAGCTAAAACGGATAGTGTTCTGCAAAACATTTTGTTCAAGGGACAGGGCAGGATCTTACAGGATGTTTTACATCACAAAGATTCCTTCCGTGTACAAATTATCTATACCCGGATAGACCGTGATGAAAACAACAACCCGTCGTTCCAAAACTTTTATTTTAATACTGATACGGGTCTTTATTTTAATCCCGCCTCGACAGTTAAGTTGCCGCTTGCTCTGCTATCACTTGAAAAACTCAACAGACTGAATCAAAAGAACGTCAGTAAATACACGTCATTACAGATCGACAATAATTATTCCTGGCAAACGCCGGTATATCGCGACAGTTCATCAGAAACCGGATTTCCTTCCATAGCGCATTA
>DASSGT010000289.1:0-3456 GCA_035693345.1 Puia sp.
AACCGGCAGAAACAATTTCCAAAAAATGATCTTTCAATTGATTTAATGGAAGTTTTACAAATACCTGCTGCCGCATGGTATAAGTGGGCTCCACAGAAAGTGTTAACTGTGTAATAAATCCCAATGCCCCCAAACCTACAACCGACCCGTTAAAAAGATCTCCGTCTTTTTCTCCGGACAGTTTAACTACGGAACCGTCTGCAGTAACAATTTCCAACGCGCGCACCTGAGTGGACAAATTACCATTCTTCACACCTGATCCGTGAGTGGCCGTAGTGATACTACCGGCAACGGAGATATGTGGAAGAGATGCCAGATTATGAAGGGCAAATCCTTTTTTATCAAGATAAGGGGCGAGTTCTCCGTATTTGATCCCGCCTTCCACCGTCACTGTTTTATTGACTGTATCCAGTGACAGAATATTATTCAAACTATTAGAAGAAATCAGATTGTATTTGCTGTCGGCAATGGTATTAAAACAATGCCTGGTACCCAACCCGCGTAGTTTGTCTGATTTTTTTACAAGTGATTGTACCTCTGAAACTGTCTTGGGATAAGAAACATTGCTGGTGCTATAGGTCAGGTTTCCTGCCCAGTTCTGTAGTCTTGCCTGTCCGGTGATATCCGAAAGCGGGGAAAGCAATGGGGCAGCGGCGAATGCGGAACTCAACTTGATAAAGGTTTTTCTATGCATGATGAAGATATTTTTCAAAACAGGCGCCAGCTTCTCGCGGTATTATTTTACCGCGTGCACTTCCACCCGCCAGTCATTTCCGCTTGCCACAGAATATGTTTTTGCAAAGTCACCCTGATTGAGTGCAAAAGATAGTTGCAGCAAACTGTTCAGATAGGCCAGCGGTTTCCCTTTATCCACTGCACCAAAGGTCTGGCAATAAGGCATATCACCGGAATAAACTTTGTCATTCCCGTGAAAAATTTCAACATGCAGAGGATCTCCGTATTTTATATTGAGCTGGTTGAAAAGCGGACCTCCGATGTTGGTCCATATATTTCCATATTGTACATCCAGTATCGAAATCGTTCCTTTCAATACATTTCCTTCTTTTACTGCCTGTTGATAAGGAATTTTAACCACCTCATCGGGAAGCTTCATACCAACCTGCTCGTATGTGATGACTCCCGCAGCCAGTCTGGCGGCTGTATAAGCATATACATCCCGACCGTGAAACGTATAAGATTCCTGTGAATTCTTCCGTCTGTTCAACACCTCATCGATTTGTCTTATTTCGGCAATGCCCTGGGAAGAAGCGATGAGTGTTAAAGTGCCATTATCAGGTGTTACAATATATTGTCCTGTCTTCGTCTTTAGTACGACAGATTTCCGGGTGGTTCCCACGCCGGGATCAACGACTGATACGAATACTGTTCCGGTCGGCCAGTAGGGAACTGTTTGTTCAAGCCGGTAAGCGGCTTCCCAGATATTATAGGCGGGTATTTCATGAGTGAGATCAAATAATTTCAGGTCTGTTGAAACACCCATAGCCACACCTTTCATGGCTGATACCGCACCATCCTTCAGACCGAAATCAGACTGGAATACGACGATTTTATTTTGTCCGGAAACAAATGAACAAATCAATAATAATATCAGAAACGCTGGAAGTATCTTGCGCATGAGAGAATATTTTCAATTCAATTTACGCTAAGAAACTTGCTATTTGTATTTGGCAGAAAGATTCCTGAAAACTTTGTACACGCAGTTTAATTCCGTGCTTCTACGGATAATTGAGTAGCCGCTTCAATAACTCCGGTCTTAGGATTTTGCAAAAAAGCTATTACTGAACAATCCGATGGCTGCAGACCGGCGGGAATATTTAAGTAAGTTGTATTTGTACCCGTATTAACAGACGACGATTCGAAATCCCTGACCGTGAAATAATGATTCAGGGTCTGGCCTTTGTTTTCTCCCCGTTCTATATGATCTTTTGTAAAATTTTGAACCAGGGCAATATTTATTTTGAGTTCGGCATTGGGATTTGTTGTCCAAAGTACGGCCAACTGATTTTTATTACCGGCGTGAATCTTTATTTGCAGATCTGCTTTTTGAATTTCTTTCAGATCATTTTCAATAGTCGCTCTTAACCTGGCTTCGTCGCTTCCAACAAATTGAACGCTGCCGTTGACCACAATCTGGGGAGTATAAATACTGCTTAGATGAAATAAGTCTCCATAATTTTGCTGACGTGTGGAATAGGCTGAATTCGAAAACACATCCTTCCATCCCAGGTAGTTCCAATAGTCAACATGAAAACTCAATATATACACATTCTTCTTCCATCCGTGTAATCTGCCAACCGCTTCATCGGCGGGAGGACAACTCGAACATCCTTCAGAAGTAAATAATTCTACCAGCGCAAATCCTTCGGGGACGGGAACATGTCTTTTTATGGCAGAATCTTTTGTATACGAGGAAATAAGAACCTGAATAATCAGGAGGCCAATAAACTCAATATTTTTTTTAATTACACAAAGCATGTATTCTTCCACGTTTCAGAATATAAAAATACAAAAGAAAAATCCTTCTGTATGTCGGTTTTACGACACACAGAAGGATCTTTCGAAAAGTTCAACCAGATTTACATGAAAAATTGTTCAGAGATGATCTTGCCATCCTTCACATGGTAAACACAAAGCTCAGTCATATCCATGCGTTTCTTATCCTTCATCGTAGTATCCATACGCATGGTGACAGCAAATGTATTTCCGGCAACCATTGGTTCGGAAACTTCTATCTCATGAACTTCAGAAACCATGTTGTTCCATTTTTTTCCTTTTTCAATAATGGCATCTAAACCATGAGTTTCTTTTTCAAACCCCTGGGAAGCTTCCGGTTCAATACTCACCGCATCCTTCGCATATAATTCTCTGTGGGCTCCTTCAAAATCCCCCTTATCGCAAAGTTTTTTTAGTCTCTTGGCGATTTCTTTTGTCGTCATTTTTGCAGTTGCAGTTGTAGACATAATGATTAGGTTTTAAAAATGAAGTAATAGGCATTACCTGCAAAAATCATACTAAGCGTAAGGGTAGGCGTAAGGCGTAAAGCGCAAAGCGTAAGGCAATTCATTTGCTGATAAGTTTACAGGTTGTTATCAGAACGGGACGTTAAAATACAAATGAGTTAAACAAAATATTGAGGCGATATTTGTTATGCGTTAAACTTTAGGGTTTAGCCTTAGCCTTAGCCCTAAGCCTTAAGCTTTAAGACTATTTCTTAGGAACGAGAAGTGCATAAATAACATAGAGCCATCCGAGAAATCCATGAATGATGGCCCACAAAATTGATTTATTCCGGCTCCAGGAAACCACAACAGCAATGACAGTCCCCAGACCGATACCCGGGCCAACATAAACGGGAACTCCATATCCGCCATCGCCCGGGCCGCCATAGCAGGCGGTCAGGAGCAGCAGAAGCATAAACAGGAAGGGATAAAATGT
>DASSGT010000290.1:0-2351 GCA_035693345.1 Puia sp.
ACATAGATTTCTTCGGGAAAAGTTTTAATAACCAGGTTCTGCGTAATCAAACGAAATATGGGATGACTAAACTTATAAGATTTGTGTGTACAATATCGATGAAACCAGATCGTGCCATGCGTGCTCATGATCACCATGGCATATACAACCAACACAATGGCTGATTTCCATGATAAATAATGCATTAAAAAAATTACAAAGAGTGGCAGCATACAGGTTGCCATAAACCAGCTTATTAGAGCGATCCAGTTTTTCCTTGTTTTGAATATATTGATTCGGGAAAAAGCTTCTTTGAAAAGTTGACGAGTCGTGGGCTTAAGAAATAACCCTTTAGCATCCATCCATCCATACGAAGGAGTTTGGAGGATTTCATCGATAAAAGCCATAAAAAAAGAACGGTTAATTGAAAAATCAGGATACCACGGTCGTCTGCACGGGCAGACTGCAGACAATGTACGCTTAATATCCCAGTATAGATTTTAATATGTACAATTCAGGCTGTTAATTTTATTGTGTTAACTTTCCTGTAATCCCGTGAAACGCAATGGCAGTAAAGGATACGGGCGAAAAATAAATTTTATTCGATGATTCTTGAAGTAGCGATATTGGATGTAATTCCCGATAAAACCGCAGAATTTGAGGTCAGTTTCCAAAAAGCACAGGAGATCATATCTTCTATGGAAGGCTGGTTGGGACATCAGTTACAGCAGTGCTTAGAAGTTCCCAATCGCTATATTTTACTCGTCCGATGGCAGCATCTGGAAGATCATACCATTGGATTCAGAAAATCAAATGAGTATCTGGAATGGAAAAAATTACTCCATCATTATTATTCTCCCTTTCCTGTTGTAGAACATTATTCCATGAAATATGAGAAATAATTTCCCTACAAAGACTTTTTAAATTTCAGGTTATACCGAACCGGCAAACCTTAACACGAATAATATTTAAAAACCTGTTAACTTCATATTATCAAATTGTTATTGAATTTTATGGGAAATAAAAATAAAAATCGGTCTCCAAAATCATCAAAAAAATTACTGCTCAGGGAGATAGAATCTAAAATTGCTGAAACGGTCAAAGGGTTTCACAAAAAGACCAGTGAGAAAAAATTAGAAAAACAGATTCGCAGGGCAGGTAAGCTTCTGGCGAAATCCTTAACGACTAAAGAACAGATTAAAGTGGTTCATAAGAAAAAAACAAAAGCTCCGAAAAAAGAAAAGAAGGTTCCTGAAAAAGAGGTGGTTTCTTAATTTTGCAGGGTAACAGAATTCGCTGACAAATTTTAGCATTGCGTACATTTTATCCCTTCCTGTTTATGCTTCTGCTGCTCCTGACCGCCTGCTATGGCGGCCCGGGCGATGGCGGATATGGAGTTCCCGTTTATGTTGGCCCGGGTATCGGTCTGGGGACTGTCATTGCTGTCGTGGTTTCCTGGAGCAGGAATAAATCAATTTTGTGGGCCATCATCCATGGATTTCTCGGATGGCTCTATGTTATTTATGCACTTCTCGTTCCTAAGAAATAGTCTTAAAGCCTACAGCTTAAAGCGTAAGGCGTAAAGCCTTAATTTTTAATTTACTTCACAGGTAAAGATTAACACTTCGTCTAAAGAATGCACCTGCCTACGACTTAATATATTAGCCTTACGATTTGCGCTTTACGCCTTACGCTTAGTATGATTTTTGCAGGTAATGCCTATTACTTCATTTTTAAAACCTAATCATTATGTCTACAACTGCAACTGCAAAAATGACAACAAAAGAAATCGCCAAGAGACTAAAAAAACTTTGCGATAAGGGGGATTTTGAAGGAGCCCACAGAGAATTGTATGCAAAGGATGCGGTGAGTATTGAACCAGAAGCTTCCCAGGGGTTTGAAAAAGAAACTCATGGTTTAGATGCCATTATTGAAAAAGGAAAAAAATGGAACAACATGGTTTCTGAAGTTCATGGCATAGAAGTTTCCGAACCGATGGTTGCCGGAAATACATTTGCAGTCACTATGCGCATGGATACTACCATGAAGGATAAGAAACGCATGGATATGACTGAGCTGTGTGTTTACCATGTGAAGGATGGCAAAATCATCTCTGAACAATTTTTCATGTAATTCTGGTTGAACTTTTCGAAAGATCCTTCTGTGTGTCGTAAAACCGACATACAGAAGGATTTTTCTTTTGTATTTTTGTGTTTTGATTCGTGAAAGAGTATATGCCTTGTGTAATTAAAAAAAATATTGTCCTTGTTAGCTTCCTGATTATTCAGGTTCTTTTTTCCTCGTATAAAAAAAACCCAGCCATAAAAAGATATCTTCCCGCTCCTGAAGGATTTGCACTGGTGGAATTATTT
>DASSGT010000291.1:0-2068 GCA_035693345.1 Puia sp.
GGAGGATCTGTCCAGGAAATGGTTGCTGTCAGTGGTCCCTTGCCGGATGCAACGACCGGTATCGAATAAGTACCCGCCGCATTCGTTAATGTATTTTCCTGTATCAGCTGATCGGTATTTTTGGAAGTAATTACTGATGCAGCTTTCACCATATCGATGAGACCCCATCCGAACTGGAAATCGGGCCCGTCGGCCGGTCCTGCTTCGTCGGCAGTATGTATCAGGATTCCTTTCAGGGTTGCCGATCGCATGAATGTATTGTGGAGTTTATAATAATACTCCTGCAATAGAAATCCGGATCCCGCCGCGGCCGGTGAGGACATAGAGGTTCCGCTGAAAATGGCGTACGCGTTATTGGAGGTGCTCACACAGGAAAGCACGTTAATTCCATCAGCCACAAGATCAGGCTTTATCCTGCCATCGTCTGTGGGTCCCCAGCTGCTGAACTCTGCCAGTTGAACATCAGCAGGCGAATTGTAACCGCCGGGAATCGGATTTACGGCGCCAATGGCAATAATATTTTTTGCGGTACCGTAGGTGGGAACGATATCATATCCGTCGTTGTTGCTGATTCCCGGTGGGCGTTTTCCCGCAGGAGCCATGACACCTCTGCCATTGAAGGCATCATAAGGACTGTCAACCGGCGGACCATTTTCGTCGCGGTTGTTTCCGACAGATTTTACAATCAGGTAATTCGGAGCATTATAAGCAATGGAGTCCCATTCCTGTGCCTGATCATCATAATACCCGAATTTATAATCAACCGTGTCACCGGCATTTCCATACCATTCCCAGTGATTATTATCGGTATTCAGATTCCAGCCAGACAGTGCGCCATATGAGTGGTTTGAAATCAGCAAACCAGCCGCGGCGCCGCTCATTTCAGATACGTCATTATCAAAATCATACGCCAGGAGCTGCTGGGCTCCAAAGCTCATCCCTCTGGCCACCGGATTTACACCGGTGGCGATCAGGGTCCCCGAAACATGGGTGGAATGGTCGCTGAGAGCGGATGGATTATCCTTCTGAACTACCCTGCCTGTGAGCTCTTCGTGGGTCGCCAGCACTCTACCGCCGTCCCAGATGGCTATTTTACTTTTGAGTGCCGCGGTTGATCCGCTCAGATTGAGCCCCGTACTTCCCCCCGGCCATAACTGGCTGGTTCCGATCGTAGCGGCGGATATGATATTATTATTGGTTGCAACATAAACGGGAAAGCCTCTCTTGCTCAGACCTACCAATAATGCCTGACCACCGTTCTTAAGATTTTTGGTCAAAGGCCATCCATTCAGCTTTGCCAGCATATTCAGGCGGTCACGCATCTCTCTGTGTTGAATATCAGCACGAACTGAGATTTCGCGCAGAGCTGTAATATTGGTGGTTACCTGAGAACGGGCCGTAGAAAAAAAGGAGATTGCTACCAGAATGACGGGTACAAATTTCTTAAGTATCATGTATATTCTTAAATGATAAAGAGCCTTTAAAATTACACTTTTTTAAACAGCGCAGCCTTTTTTGATCTATCTTAACACAGGTAAGACTACCAGCATGTTCAAGATTCAATCGATATTATTACTGGCGTTCAGCATGACTTCTCTTTTAATGTCAACCTATGGTCAGGGTAAAAAGACGGGTATCGAAGGGTACATTTTCCGGATTTCCGGTAACCGGATGCCTTCACCCGACGCTAAATTAAGTCCACCCAAGGGAATCAAAGCCGTTTTATATGTTTATCAGCTGACCGGTCTGAGCCAGGTAACCAGGCAGGGTGAATCTGCCTTTTATAGCAGTATTGGCACCAAACTGGTCCAGACTGTAACTTCTGACGATAATGGTTATTTCTTCTTATCCCTTCCTCCAGGAGAATACTCTCTTTTTACCAAAAAGGATGCTTTGTTCTACGCGAATAATTTCGATTCGGACAATCATATTGCACCGGTAAAAGTGATTCCCCATAAAGTGACCCAGATCAATGTGAACATTGATTACGACGCCGTTTACTAAACACTCATTTTCTCATTAGTATAAGAGTATAAGAGTATAAGGGTATAAGAGTGCCATTTTAACT
>DASSGT010000292.1:0-3567 GCA_035693345.1 Puia sp.
TTAATAAAACTTGTCTATTTCGCTTTCAAAAAGGCAAATCGGGAGAAGGTTCGCTCAATGTGGCCGTATCAGAACCGTTTAGGCCCTCTATTCCTTCCTGCGGTGTATGGGTGTTATGAGTGCTGTCTATTTTCTTATCCAGCATAATCAGATTATCGCCTACGATTTAGGTCGCAAATTTCTTGTTCCCATCTTTATCCTCCCAACTTCGGGTACGGAGTCTCCCTTCTATATAAACCAAACTGCCTTTGTGAAGGTATTTCTGTGCAAGTTCTGCCAGACCCCGCCATAGAACGACGGTATGCCATTCGGTTTGTGAAATCAGCTTCCCCGTCCTATCCTTGAAAGTTTCTGTCGTAGCAAGAGAAAACTTTGCAACGCCGATATTTCCCTCCAGATACTGTACATCCGGATCCTTACCCAGGTTACCGATTAACATTACCCTGTTAACACCCCTCATAATACTGCTGATTAAATTGTTATTACCAGATCCGAAGGTTTTCCATCCTCCGGTGAAAAAGCTGGAATACTCCATCAAAACCTTTACCATGATACTGTAGCAGGTAAAATTTTTATGTAGTCTGCGATGAGTTTTGGGAATGGGTATTCGTTCAGATTTCGCCGGTGAACGGATTGATACCCTTCCAATTCGGGCAGCTGAGTGCTGATATGCACGAACAATCCTGTAATGGACTGATGAGTGAGTATCTGATTAAAAGAAGGTGAGATATATTGAATCTGAAATGCCTGATTTCCAAAATGTTTTTTAAAAAATGGTGATTGCCGGATCTTAGCCTGAGGTATTATTTTCCCAGTTTCCCACAAAATAAATTCATAGAGGTTTTGCCAGATATCTTTCTCTAATCTCTTGCGGATCCAAATTTTATCTGTTCCGGAGGTTACAATAAAATAATATAAAACCCTTTTCTTCCGAACATTCGGGGATGACTTTACCGGAAGTTGATCTGTCCAGCCCTGTTGAAAAGCCTGACAATTTTTCGACTGGACACATTCACTGCACAATGGATTTTGCGGTTTACAAATCGTTGCACCGAAATCCATAATGGCCTGATTATAGACACCCGGATTTTTTTTGTCCAGCAGAGAATCTGCAAGGCTGATGTAAAGTTTTTTTACCGCGGCTGATCCAACTTCGGTACTGATCCCAAAATATCTTGCCAAAACCCTTTCAACATTTCCGTCCACAACCGGATATGGTAATCCAAATGCGAAAGAAGCAATGGCGGCAGCAGTATATGGACCAATACCCGGAAGTTTTAATATTTCATCATATGATGAAGGGAAATGGCCGTTATAATCATTCGAAATTATTTTTGCCGTTGCAATCAGGTTCCTGCACCTGTTGTAATATCCCAGGCCTTCCCAATATTTAAAAATTTCCTGCTCAGGAGCTTTCGCCAGTTTCTGTATGGTTGGAAAAGTAGTAATGAATTTTTTATAATAGGCAGTTCCCTGTTCTACACGGGTTTGCTGTAATATAATTTCACTTAACCAGATCCGGTACGGATTGGTTTCACCTTTCCAGGGCATGGAGCGTTTATTAAGATTCCCGTTCCATGCCAGTAGTTTTTTTGTAAAATCTATTTGCATTATGACCCAAAATAAAACATCTAAGTATTATTTATCGCCTTGATTATCAATATTTTATAATATGCTGAAATGCAAGGGATTAGAAATTTACACAAAAAATGGTAGTTGCAATTTTTTACAAATAGTTGTGGATTAATATTTTTGTTATATATTTAAAATCAGAAACTTATAAAACATTCCGCCATGAGAAAGGCAGACCTCGTTAATCAAATTTCGGATAAAACAGGTATACCTAAGGTAGACGTCCTGGTTACGTTGGAGACCATGTTTAAAGAAGTAAAAGATACCCTTGCTAAGGGGGAGAATATTTACATCCGTGGTTTCGGCAGTTTTATCACAAAAAAAAGAGCTGCTAAAATTGGGCGAAACATCAAAAAGAATATCGCAGTACATATACCTGAACACTACATACCTTCATTCAAACCAGCGAAAGAATTTGTCGCAGAAGTTAAAAAACTCCAGGCCGTTCAGGATAATCAGCCAAACCCTGATGAAGAGATGTAATTTTGCCGGATAAAAGACTGATGTGAAGAAACAGCAAGCTATTGTAGCCGGTTCCGGAATAGTTATTCTTATTGTATTTTATTTTTTTGGAAATACAGTTCCTCCCCTAAAAAAATCAGCGACCCCCATTTCAGGTGAAAAGACTACTCAATCACTTGATATCAAGACGATTCTCAGTGCAGCTAAGTCCAAACTGAGTCCTGAACAACAGGGTTATGTGAACAGACTGGAAAATTCTGTAGTGCGGGGAGATATTCAGGATCAGCAGATTAAATCAAACCTGCAATTAGCTGAATTCTGGAGAGACTCGACAGAAAATGGCTTCCTGCCTTACTCTTATTATCTTGGAGAGGCGGCAAAATTGGAAAATTCTGAAAAAAGTCTCACATTTGCAGCCCAATTATTTTTGAACAACTTACGAAGGCAGGACAATCCGGCGATAAAAAACTGGATGGCTTTAGAAAGCCGGGATCTATTTACAAGGGCTGAGAAATTGAACCCTGATAATGATTCTACAAAAATCGGATTGGGAGCTACTTATATTTTTGGAAGCACCGGTTCAGAACCGCAGGAGATAATGAAGGGAATTCAGGAAATCCTGGAAGTGGCACGGCGGGATTCGCTCAATATGTATGCACAACTGATGCTCGGATTGGGTGGAATTGAATCCGGGCAATATGATCGGGCCATTCAGCGTCTATTGAAAGTGGTACACTTTGATCCCGGAAATCTGGAAGCCGTTTTGAGTTTAGCCGATGCATATGAAAGAACAGGGAATACCGCGTCTGCGAAAACATGGTATGAAGCTGCAAAAAAACTGACCAGCAATCCCGAACTGATCCAGGCGATCAATGAAAGATTGGGGTCTTTAAAATAAATGCTCAACAGGAGCAAAGACAGAATTTATTAGTTAACTAAAAAGGAATTATCGATGCCTTGTGGTAAAAAAAGGAAGCGACATAAAATTGCAACCCATAAAAGAAAGAAAAGATTGCGTAAAAATCGTCACAAGAAAAAGAACAAATAACGCACTCCGGCCGGAACACTTTCCGGCCCTGTTCTGCTGAAATCATTTATACGCTAACGCTTACTATGCCGCTTGCTACCGTATGGCTGTTAACCTAAATCTCCTTCAGCATTTCGACTCCTTTTTGTGTGTACCGGACAGGCAGTAAATGTTACATGAACATTGAATAAGGAACTGATCATTAATGCAGCCCCCCAGGGAGTTGAAATAGCTCTGCTGGAAGATAAAAAGCTGGTGGAATTACACCATGAAAAAACTGATGCCAGTTTTGCTGTGGGAGATTTATATCTTGGGAAGGTAAAAAAGCTGATCCCGGGACTGAATGCTGCATTTGTAGACGTCGGATTTGAAAAAGATGCATTCCTGCATTATACCGATCTGAGCCCCTATGCTCGTTCATTGTTGAAGTTCACGCAGCAAAGCAT
>DASSGT010000293.1:0-5073 GCA_035693345.1 Puia sp.
GTACCCGGCTCCGGATATCACGTACTGCCCGGTTTCCGGAATATAAGTCGCGGACCCCGCTTTTACATTGGTCCCGACATCGGTATGCCCGTCAAAAATACCCACCGGATTTTGCTGACCGCTGGTGGGAATAGAAAACAAAATCAGGAGAAAGGCAAGCAATTGCTTCATGTAGGATGTTTGAAAAATGATAAATAACCGGAAGAGTGAAATTAAATTCGAATAGATAGAACCTGGTATTTACACCTACTTCAATACTACTTCAATGTAAAAATTAAAGGAAAAGGCTCTTGGATCACTACATCATCACTACATCATATTAAATTTTTAAACAGGGAATGAGCTACGACAATTCATGACAGGCTCGAGTTGACCTTTTGGATAGACTTTCGCCTTACATTTGGCTCAGATTGATTTGCAAATGAAACGGACATTCGTTTTCCTTCTATGTGTATGTACATCAATTGTACGGGCTCAGAATCCCATTGGTATCCCGGATATTATTAATTACCACAACAACAGCTACAACGCCGGAACCGAAAACAGGAGTATCGTAGAAGACCAGAACGGTGTGATGTACTTCGCAAATCTGGAAGGTCTTCTCAGTTTCGATGGTTCATTCTGGAAATTATATTCGCTGCCGAATAAATCAATCGTACGCTCTATTGCGATGGGAAAGGACAACAGGATTTATGCCGGTGGTCAGGATGACTTCGGGTACTTCACTCCGGATCATAACGGAAAACTGTTTTTTACATCCCTCAAAGCCCTGTTACCCAAAAAGGATTATTCATTTACCGATATCTGGAATATTGTTCTGCTGGGTCATGATGTTTTTTTCCGGTCCAAGGAGAAGATATTCCAATACAATGGCTATTCAATTACTGTATATCCGGCGCGCAGTGAGTGGGATTTTCTGGGTGTGGGCAATAATATGCTGATCGCCCAGGATCTGAAAACCGGTCTGATGAAATTTAATAACGGTCTCTGGACCAGTTGCCTGGAAAATGCCCCTTTACCGAATGGTTTTATTGTTTCTTCCATGTTTCCTTTTGGAAATGACAGTACATTCCTGACGACAATTACCTCGGGGTTTTTTGTCCTTTACAAGGATAAAATTACCCCATTCCATTTTGCAGGATTCAATCCTTTACAGAACCAGCGAATCCTGACCGCTATTCCGGTAACCCGGGACTGGATAGCCGTCGGCACCAATCTGAATGGTTGTTACGTAATAAATAAAAAAGGGGAAGTCATTCAAAATCTTTCGCGCAAGGAGGGGTTACAATTAAATAATATACTTACACTTTTCCTTGACAAGGATAATAATCTTTGGCTGGGTCTTGATGACGGAATTGATTTTATTGCTTATAACAATGCCATCAAACATATATATCCCGAAAGGCTTAATGAGGGTAAAGGATATACCGCGCTGGTATATCAGGACGCCCTGTACGTTGGCACTTCGAATGGCTTTTATAAAGTACCGCTGAACGGAAAATCCGATCTCAGTTTTGTAGATGGCGATTTTATTCCTTTATCCTATACAAAGGGGTCCTCCTGGTGTCTGAGCAATATCAATGGAGAATTATTATTTGGTCATCATGATGGTGCTTATACTTTGCGTGACGGCAAGCCGGTACCATTAAATTCTATATTGGGATACTACAATTTTTTGCCCTTTTATAATGTGCTGCCTTCAAAATTGGTATTGGCCGGGAATGTAACCGGCCTGGATCTGATGGAATGGGACAACAACCGGTTCGTTTCAAAAGGCAATATTCCGGGATTTAATGAGTATTCCCAATTTGTCGCTATTGATAACAACAACACGATTTGGGTAGGACATCCTTACCGGGGTGTATATAAAATTGACCTTCACACGGGTCAGCCGGCGTCGGTGCGATTGTATACAGAAGAACAGGGATTACCCTCTTCCGTAAAAAATCAGTTATTCAAAGTTTTAAACCGGATTGTGGTAGCAACTGAAAAAGGTATATATGAATACGACCCCAAAACAGACCGGTTTGAACAATCACCCTATTTTGCTTCATTCTTTGGCACACGAAATATCCGGTACCTGAAGGAAGACGGTTCGGGAAATATCTGGTTTGTTGAAGATAAAAATCTGGGTGTTATAGACTTTTCCTGGAAGACTCCAAAAATAATCTATTTCCCGGAGCTGAATGATAAGATGGTGAGCGGATGGGAAAATGTGTATCCCTATAATAACTCCAATATTCTGGTGGGATCAGAAAAAGGATTCTATCATATCAATTACGAAGCGTATAAGAAAAACAGGTATGGTCTGGATGTTATGATCCGGTCAGTGAAAGCCTTTGGAAATGCCGACAGTCTGTTGTTTGGCGGATATTATACACAGATTAATCAGGCACTGCTTCAACCTGAAAACAGCATTCCCAGTGTAAGCAGTAATATGAATTCCCTGCACTTCGAATATTCGGCGCCGGTATACGCTCAGCAATCGAATGTTCAGTACAGTTATATGCTGAATGGATTTGACACATATTGGTCTGAGTGGTCAAAAAAATCCGAAAAAGATTATACCAACCTTCCTCCCGGTAAATATGTATTCCAGGTGAAGGCAAAAAATAATCTGGGTAATGAATCCACTGTTAAAGTTTACAAATTCTCGGTCCTGCCACCATGGTACCAGACAAACTGGGCCTATCTGACATATACACTGTTGATTTTTGGTATCATTTATCTGATATACAGGTCGCAGAAACAATTATTTCTGGAACAGCAGCAGAAATATGAAGAGGAGCAAAAAAGGCTGACCTATCTCCATGAACTGGAACTGGAAAAATCAGAAAAGGAAATCGTGAAACTCAGAAATGAAAAGCTGGAAGCTGAAATTGCATTTAAAAATACTGAACTAGCATCCACAGCCATGCACCTGGTGCAAAAGGGTGAGTTGCTTGGAAATATCAAGGAAGAAATGAGCCGGATCAAAAAAAATGCAAATGGTCATGCGGCTCCGGATGAGTTTAAGAAAATAATGCGCATTCTGAGCGAAGAAAATAAGATGGATAAGGACTGGGAACAATTCGCACAGCATTTCGATCACGTACACAGCGATTTCCTAAGCAATATCAAAACCCGTTATCCGACGCTCAGTCCGCATGAGCTCAAACTGTGCGCTTATCTAAGAATGAATTTGTCAAGCAAGGAAATTGCCCAGCTGGAAAGTATTTCTGTCAGGGGTGTTGAAATTGGAAGATACAGGCTGAGAAAGAAGCTTAAGATCAATACAGAGACCAACCTGTTTGATTTCCTGTTGAATTTTTCCACTGCCGACAACAGGCTTAAGGCGTAAGGCCAAGGCTAAGGCCGGGCAAAATGGGATATCGCGATCGTTTTGAATTAATTTTCATCGCTCAACTACGAACTGCCAACTGTCAACCGTCAACCGCAACCCACCTTCGCTAAAGCTCCGGTGGGCAAGACCGACAGCCAAATCAAACCAGATTAGTCCTTATAAATTTATAGCTCTGCGCAATACTGTCGAAGGGCGAACCGGGGCATTTATCCTGTTCGACGAAGAAAAATTTCATGCCTGCCTGATCTTTGTGCTGGAATATCGTTTTAAAATCTATGACGCCCGTACCGACTGCGGCAAAACTCTGATCTGCTTCCTTCGACATATCCTTTACATGCCAAAGCGGAAAACGGCCCGGATGTTTCTGGAATAACGCCAGCGGATCCTGTCCTGCTTTTTTAATCCAGTACAGGTCGACTTCCATTTTTACATTGTTCTTATCTGTTTTCTCAAGAATAATATCATATGGGAATACCCCGTTTTGTACCTGGAATTCGAAATCGTGGTTGTGGTAACAAAATTGTATTCCGGATTTCTTACAGGTTTCTCCGGCCTTATTAAAAATATCTGCCAGTTTTTTATAATGATCCAGGTCACCGCGTTCATAAGTTGACAGGTAAGCGCAAACCATATACTTGAGTCCGACTGCAGAAGCGTCATCCACAGCCCGCTGCCAGTCATGCAATATGGTACCCTTTACATCGGCTCCCTTTTCCTGCTCTTCTCCCAGCCGGTAATGACCACTGTTGGCAACGAGGCCATTTTCGTTCAATACTTTTTTGTAGGTCGCTGCGTCCATACCATAAAACTTCTCTGTACCGGTATAAGTCGCATTTTCTACTGAATTATATCCGATCTGGGCCACTTTTTGCAGAGTACCGAGCGGATCTGTGCCCATGGCATCACGAACTGTATATAACTGAAGTCCGATTACAGGCGCACTGGCAAACGCCGTCAGCGGACCCTTTACAAAGACAGCAGCCGATAAAGCAGAGGCGGACTTGATAAAAACTCTTCTGGATGTCATAAAATAAATTTTAACTGAGCAATCGGTTTTCGATTTATAAATGTAAGTTCTTTAAAACAAATTAAATTTTTTATGGTACATCTGTACTACGTCATCCCCCGATTCTGTACTTTACAGAGCCTGACCACTACTTCAATCCTACTACAACCAGGATAAAGTTCCCTGACCCCATCCATCATTTTTGAAAAATAATTACCTTTTACACAGGTTCGCCATTTGAAAAACTGTAAATCTTAATAAATGAAAGTCTGCCTGATGTTTGTCTTTAGTATGATCCTGATGTCAACTCTGGGAAATGCAATGGGAGATACCCGCAAAAATTTCCCGTTCAACAGCGAACATCCCACATTGCCGATCGGGTCGCCGGCACCCCCTTTTTCATTACCGGGAACGGATGGAAAAACGTATAGCCTCTCGTCATTCAGCAAAGCTGATGTGCTGGTAATCGTTTTCACCTGTAATCACTGCCCTACAGCACAGGCCTATGAAGACCGGATCATTCAGATTACAAAAGATTATTCAGCAAAAAATGTGGCGGTGGTTGCGATCATGCCCAATGATCCGACTTCCATCAATCTCGATGAGCTGGGTTACACAGATATGGGCGATTCTTTTGAAGAAATGAAAATACGCGCGAAAGAAAAAAACTTTAATTTCCCATATTTATTCGATGGCGAAACCGAAAAAGTAGCGCTCGCCTACG
>DASSGT010000294.1:0-3367 GCA_035693345.1 Puia sp.
GGATTTTGTTCTGCCGGGTTGTGAAAAATTAAACTGGAATAATAAAATCGAGAAAAAAAGGAGAGTTGCCTTTCTCATATGGAAGGTTTAATGTCTGAATATAAATTTTCCGTTTCAAAAAAGGAGTTAACCGGAAATAAATCTCACGGGATCAGGAATACATGCCTCCATTTATCGAAATGGTTTCTCCGGTAATATAACCGCTTTCGGGAGAAACCAGGAAGGCCACCAGATGGGCAACTTCTTCTGAAGTACCAAAGCGATTGACGGGAATCAGCGCCTTCATTTCTTTTTCTGAAATATTCTCGGTCATATCAGTTTTGATGAACCCGGGTGCCACGGCGTTTACTGTTATTCCCCGACGGCCCACTTCCTGGGCAAGCGCTTTGGTGGCAGCAATCACTCCGCCTTTTGCAGCAGAGTAATTCGTTTGCCCGGGAAGACCTTTCAGTCCTGACAGAGAAACGATATTGATGATGCGACCATATCTTTTCAAAAGCATATCATTCAGCACGGGACGTGTGACATAAAAAAAACTGTCGAGATTTGTTCGAAGCACATTTTCCCATTGATCATCCTTCATCCACATCATTAATGTGTCTTCCTTAATGCCGGCATTATTTACAAGGACTTCGATATGATCTTCTTTGTGACCTTCCATCCAAAGTGCCAGCGTATCGGCAATATCCTTCTTGTTGCTGACGTCAAATGGTAAGAGTTCTCCGGTTCCATTTTTAGCCTTGATAAGCGACAGAGTATGCTCAGCCTCAGCCAGATTTGAACGAAAATTTATGAGCACATGGTAACCCATGGACCCAAGCTTTACACAGACAGCCCTGCCGATACCCCGGGAGCCACCGGTTACAAGTGCGCACTTCATAATGGTTCATTTTGAAGGAGCCAGTTCTTTACTTTTTCCTGTTCTTCGTATTTCGGACTGTCATCTATAAATTTTGGAAAAATCTTTCTGATAGAGGAGTAGACCCGGTGTGTTGCCGGCGAAAGTTTGTCCTGACATTTCAGATAGTCGATAGCCTGAGCGATCGTTATGGCCTGAATCGTCAGCACTTCAAAACTATTATCAATTATCTTTTTTGACATCAATGCAGCGTTACAACCCATGCTCACGATATCCTGGTTATCGTTGTTATTCGGAATGCTGTGTACATACATGGGAAAAGACAGGGTTTGGTTTTCCGCGACGGTGGAAACAGCCGTGAACTGCATACCCTGCATACCGAAATTAAATCCCAGAACTCCCAGATTTACAAAGGGTGGCAGGATTTGATTCAATTTATCATTGAGTAAGTAATTCAACTGCCTTTCTGCGAGCATAGACACCCTGGTCATAGCAATTTTCAGCTTGTCCATTTCAAGTGAAACATAATCTCCATGGAAATTGCCGCCATGGAAAATATTCCGGTTCATATGATCGATCACCGGATTATCATTTACAGAATTGAGTTCTTCCAGCAGTATTCTTTCGGCATGATCGATCGTATCGTAAACCGGTCCCAGAATCTGTGTCACGCAGCGCAGCGAATAATATTCCTGCACTTTATCCTCAAATACATCGTGCTCGATATTGGCAGGATTATACAGATGTTCTGTACGACTATGAATCATTTTGCTGTCCTTCAGCATACCCCGCATCATGGCCGCAACATAATTCTGTCCGTAGTGATGCTTTACAATATTCAATTCTTTGGAATAGTGATCATCGTAGGCTTCCACTATTTCGTTTGTCATGGAAGAAAACATGACCGACCAGGCAAGTAATTTTTTTGCGAGCACGATATTGACAAGGCCGATGCCTGTCATGGCCGAAGTGCCATTTATTACTGAAAGGGCTTCGCGAATCTGGATCTGAAGAGGTTTGAGTCCTGTCTTTATCATTACAGTGGCTGTATCCTGCCAGGCTGATTCAAACCAAACCTTTCCTTCACCGATCAGATTAAGGCCCAGATGAGCAAGTTGTACCAGGTCGCCGCTGGCACCTACTCCTCCGTGTTCGTAAATGCAGGGAACGATGTTTTTATTGATAAACGCGGCCAGCAGTTCAACAAGATCGGTATGAATACCTGAATGCGCCTGCATGAGACTGTTGAGTCTGGCCAGCAGCACGGCCCTTCCGAGCTGGGGGCTTAGGGTATTTCCCATGCCCGAACTATGACTGCGGATAAGATTATATTGAAGCTGGAGCCGGTTTTCATCACTGATCTTATACTGCGCCATGGGACCGAATCCGGTGTTTATACCATAGATCAGTTTCCCTGTTGAGAAATGCTTTAAAAACTGAAAACTGGCATCCACCTTTTCAAGTGCAACCGGATTCAGGGCTATTTGATCCGCTTTAAAAACTATATCTGAGAAATTGATAAGAGAAAGACTCCGCGATCCGATTTCTACCATGTATGTGGTCTGTTTTAAATGCCCAAGCGCAAAAAAAGCGAATTAAGGTCAAGTCGGCAAATTTTTTAATGCCTAAGGCCCAAGGACTAATGTCAGGCTAAGGCCAAAGCACAAGGCTAAGGCTTTGATGTAAAAATGAAAGGTAATTGTTTTGCATCACCTGCATATTTTCATATTAGGCCTTAGCCTTCCGCCTTAGCGATTAAAGAGGCTATCCGATAACCCCTTATTGACGCTATAATTTAAATAGGTGATTTCAATTTTGCCGCGCTGATTCTTCTTGGGTTCACTTGTTTTACTTTTTGCGCTGCCATCGTCATAATCGAAAGTGACCCCTTTAGGTAGTTTGAAGTCCTCTGTATTAAAGCTGAAAATGATCCGGTCCGGCAATCCAACCGGAAGGAATTTTCCATAGGATAAATCCACTTCATTGGTTCCGTTCTCACGGGTGGTTGTCCTTGCTTTCAAGACCAGCAGCCGCTTGGTATCTATGTAAAGAGTTGCCAGCACCAGCTCTGCATTTTCATCTGCCGGCAAAAGTTTGATGATTCTTGTCTGAATTCCCTGTACAAGATCAGTTCCACCGTCCAGCGCTGTGTAATGGCTATTCAACAGACTGTATAAACTGATGCTGACCGTTTCCTTCGGAACCAGCGAAATGCCGTTTTGATTTTTGATTTTTATTTTGTCCGGTTTCTTATAATAAATTTTTACGACCGCATCCGGCACTTTTAAAAATGAAATTTCAGTTTTAAATTTCGCATCGGCTTCGTAATCATTGATCTTTTCCAGTTTAGCCTGAATACTCTTCACCAGCGAAGCAGCATCCTGCGCATTCGCAAAAGCGAGTAAAAAGGAAAAAATAAAAAACGGAAATAAATATTTAAACTTCATTTAGATGTTCATTTTTAGGGCCTTAATCGTTAATCATTAATAGTTAATAATTAATAGTTAA
>DASSGT010000295.1:0-8993 GCA_035693345.1 Puia sp.
AGCCGACGATGCTTACAAGGGTTCAACACCATCAGATCAGCCCGATGCGATACCACTGTTAACCTGGTCTTTGGCGCAGGCCACTCAAACCAATTATCTTGATGAGAAATGGGTTGTGCTTTTTACAGGGATTCAGCGGTCTAATGATGTGATACGCACCATGCGCTTATCTACTGGTCTTGCACCCGCAGATACGCTTGAATATACCGCTGAGGCAAGATTTCTCCGCGGATTCTATCATTTCGAAGGGAAAAAAATGTGGAACAATTTTCCATACGCGAATGAGAATGTTTCTTATGTGAATAATAATCTGAATGTTCCTAATATTTCCGGCGGCCAGTATATTGACATATGGCCAAAGATTGTGGAGGATTTAAAATATGCCGCGGATAATTTACCAAACACGCAGCCCAATATCGGAAGAGTAAATAAATGGGCTGCCATGGCCTTCCTGGCAAAAGCATATATGTACCAGCATGATTATGCCAGTGCAAAACCATTGCTGGATCAGATCATTGCCAGTGGTACTACTTCAAGTGGAATCAAATATGCGCTTTCCCCTATTTATCAAAACAATTTTAATCCGGCAACACAAAAGACCCTGTCAGAAGCAGTTTTTCAATGCCAGACTTCTGTCAATGACGGATCAGCCACTGCAACGAACGGAGGTAATGGTAATACCGGCGACGAGTTGAATTACCCATATAATCATGGACCGGGCTGTTGTGGCTTTAACAATCCGTCCTGGAATCTGGTACAGGCTTATAAAACCGATGCGAACGGTCTTCCCTTTTTAGATGGCAGTTTTAATAACGCTCCGTTGGTAAGTGCCAGCACAAATCCATGGACCGGTACGGTGGATCCCCGTCTTGACTGGGCTGTCGGCAGACCGGGTAAACCCTATTTCGACTGGGGTGTCATAGATACAACGTGGATCCGCGATCAGTCAAATGACGGATTTTTTGTTCCTAAAAAGAATGCTTATGCACTCAGCCAGCAGGGCAAATATTCATCTACCGAAACTGTTTTCTGGGGTGCTGCAGAAGTCGCCGCTAATAATGTAAATCTTTGCCGGTACGCCGATGTACTATTGTGGGATGCAGAATGTGAAGCCCAGATCGGAAGTCTGGACCAGGCAGAAACTTATGTAAATATGGTTCGCCAGAGAGCAGCTAATCCCGCCGGTTATGTTTACCTGAATGCGACATATAATGCCGATAACAGCACATACTCACCTCAGACAACACCCGGAGATAATTACAAAGTCAGCCCTTATGCACCAGGTGCATTTAGTTCCATGGGAAAGGCCGCCGCACTCAATGCTATTTATTTTGAAAGAAGACTTGAACTGGCTATTGAAGGACAGCGATTCTTTGACCTGGCCAGATATGATAATGGAACGGGTACAATGGCAGCAACCCTGAATGCTTATGTCGCGGTAGAAAAAAACAGGAATGGGTTTTATCTGGTTAACAATACGGCAGTGTTCACAAAGGGAGTTAATGAATATTTTGCCATTCCCCAGAATGAAATTGATGCCGAAAATTCCACCGGAACAATTTATTTGAAACAAAATCCCGGATATCAATAGAAAATATATTAATTCTTTTGTTGGCAGCTAGTGGTTTAGCGAGTAAGCAAGGAGAAAGGGCCCGTGAATAACGGGCCTTTCTTATTTAAATTCTATGTGCAGAACGCATCTGATTCTTTTTTTCTCCCGCAATGTTAATGGCGGTGCCAAAGGGATCAGGCGGAGTATTTCTCTGTCGTGGGCAGGTGAAACCGATTCCTCGATCCTCAATGGGGATAGTCTGCCATCGGAGTACAGCGTAAAGGAAATAACTTCTTCACCTTTCATCAGGGAATCCTTTGAGTTAATCTTTTTATTACTGTCAATAAAATGATAAAAAGCATCCCATCCAATAACAAAAGGCGAAATTTTTTCATTCAGCGACATATTTGCATCAGATTCTGACGTTGAAGCGTGTAATTGAATCGTATTCGTAATGTTGCTGTCAGGAAGGAGCTCGGCGGAAGCTGACTGATATCCGGGTGGTTGTAAATAAACCAGTGCTGCGAGTCTGGGATTTTTCATATAAAGTTTAAAAAATCCGCTGGTATCTGTGAAAACATGTTTGTCGGATCCCTTCAAATTCACCTTCGCAAAAGGAACGGGTTTTCCCATATCATTTATAACCACTCCCTTGATATAATTTCCTGCCGGTTCGGCCGCGGGATGACTGACGACTTCCTGAAGCCTTCCATCAGAAACACGTTGTTTTGCTGCAGCAGAGGGCGCAACCATTTCTTTTTTTGCAAAGGCTTCGGATTTCTCAGTCTCATAAATAGTATCCGTTTTAGTAACGGACTGTTTGGCTCTTGACAGGTTATCCGCTGTCGTATTGGGCAAAGATTTATCTTCTTCTTTGTCCGAACTTTTGTCTTTTCTATCAGCAGTTCTTTCTTCTTTCCCGGATCTGACAGACGCGATTGCCTGTTCGTCTTTTATTGCATTTTTATTTTCTCCCTTCCCGGATCTGACAGACGCGATCGCTTGTTCGTCTTTTTTTGCATTTTTATTTTCTCCCTTCCCGGATCTGACAGACGCGATCGCCTGTTCGTCTGATTTTATCGAATCAGATTTCGCAGGATTTTCCTGCGATGGTTTAGTCAATGTCACCGCTGCTGAATCGGGACGGGCTTCCGTTTGCGAAATGTCCGGGTTTTTATTTACATATATCACCATAAAAACGGCCAGTCCGATAACCAGTAAGAAAGAGGCGGCTACCGGCCATTTTGTGAGCTGAAATAACAATCCTCTTCGACTGTTTCTCTGACTGATTCTTTCCGAAAGTTTTGTTTTCAAATCCGCGATGCCGGTTTCAAACGAGACGGCATGTTTCCGGCTTTCTTCAAATCCTTCGATGGCATCCGCCAGGAAAGGATCTTCGAGCGCATCCTTCTCCAGTGCCTGCATATCCTGATCAGACAGTTCACCGTCAAGATATTTTCGGATATATTCCGATGTATACTTCTTATTGTTTTTCTCTTCCCGCATTTTATATTTTCCGGATTCAATCTTCTGTTAATCCATTTTTATCCATACATAATTTGAGATTTCTTCTCGCATTCTGAACCAGGCTGCGAACCTTATTCCATTCCGTTTGGGTAATACCTGCAATTTCCTTATAAGATTTTTCTTCCAGGTAAAACAATTGAACGGTATGTTTTTGATCAGGCGATAGTCTTTCAATACATTTTGACAACCGGTTCAGATTCAGTTCTTTTTCAAATACATTCTCCAGATGAGGATTTTCGGTGAATTGCATAAAATCCGGTATATCCGTGACGGGTATTTGTTTTTTGGTCCGTAAAGCCATTAAACAATGGTTTTTGGCCACTGTGTAAAGCCATCCCTTAAAATAGCTGACCTCATGTTTGCGTAGTTTTGTAACAAGCTCCTCAAATATCCCCATCACGGCATCCTGCGCTTCGGCCGGTTCTTTCAGGTATTTCAGGCAAACTGCATAAATCAGATCCATATATCGCTGATAGAGTTCACCCAAAACCCTGATATCGCCATCCTGTTTATACTGAGTGACCAGTTCATGATCAGTCGCTGGTGTATTTACTATATCTCTGAGAAATGACAATCCCTTCGTATTTGTGTTTTAATGACCACTGAAAAATAATTAAAATTTTCCGCGAAATGATATGTAATCCGGAAACCGGACGCATCTGCCATTAAAACATACTACTATGCGATATGTATTATTTTGCCTTTTTGCTCTGGTAGTCTTTGTGACAGCCTTCAGGCCGCTGCAGGATTTTACCATCACCGGAATAGTTAAAGATCAGAACGGTTTTCCTCTTGCTGATGTTACTGTTACAGAAGCACAGAGTCATCGGTCGACCATTACAGGGGAAGACGGAAGTTTTACTTTAAAAGTTTTAACGACACATGTCCGGCTGATGTTTCGGCTGACAGGGTATGATCATTTGGATTTTTCACCAGCAGACATTACAAAACCTGTTATTATCCGTCTCAATGCTTCCATTCAATCATTAAAAGAAGTGGAGGTCAGAGGCTATAAGACAGAGGAAAAGAAAGATGTGGTTGGTTCTGTCACGTATATGAATGGCGCTGTGTATGGTGTGGACGTACATTCGAAACGCACCAATGGGTTCTATCATAAGGAAAGGATAAAAGATCGCGGAACAGCAGATAAAAAATATTTTCAAAACAAGTACGATTCGACTGCATTTAACACGGAGGAATACGATGCCATTATTGAAAACCGGTTTCTGGCAGCAACTGAAAATCCTTTGTCCACGTTCTCCATCGATGTAGATGGCGGCTCTTACAGCAATGTACGCCGCTATCTTCAGGAGGGGCAATTGCCACCGTCCGGGGCTGTACGAATTGAGGAACTCATCAATTACTTCCATTATGAATATCCCCAACCCACCGGCGACAATCCATTTTCAATAAATACCGAAATCGGTGAATGCGCCTGGAATCCACAACATAAGCTGGTAATGATCGGCCTTCAGGGGAAAAAGATTCCGGTTGAAAACCTGCCTGCATCAAACCTTGTTTTTTTAATCGATGTATCCGGTTCCATGATGGAACCTGAAAAACTTCCCCTGGTACAACGTTCGCTCAGCATGCTCGTGGATCAGCTAAGGGAACAGGACAGGGTTTCACTCGTTGTATATGCAGGCAATGCCGGTCTGGTAATGCCTTCTACTTCCGGATTTGAAAAGAAGAAAATAAAAGATGCTATTGAAAGACTCGAAGCCGGTGGCTCTACAGCAGGAGGTGCGGGCATCCAATTGGCATATAAAGTTGCGGAACAGCATTTCGTAAAGGGAGGTAATAACCGGGTGATCCTTTGCACTGATGGTGACTTTAATGTGGGACCCAGCAGCGATTCCGATCTGCTGAACATGATTGAAAAAGAAAAAAAATCAGGCGTATTTCTTACGGTTCTGGGTTTCGGTATGGGAAACTATAAGGATAGTAAAATGGAAAAGCTGGCCGACCGGGGAAATGGAAATCATGCCTATATCGATAATGAAAACGAAGCAAGAAAAGTGCTGGTCAATGAATTCGGAGGCACTTTGTTTACTATTGCAAAAGACGTAAAACTACAGATTGAATTTAATCCGGCCTTTGTTCAGGCATACCGGCTGATCGGTTATGAAAACCGGATGCTCAATAAAGAGGATTTTAATAATGACAGCAAAGACGCCGGAGAATTGGGAAGCGGCCATACTGTAACCGCTCTCTATGAGGTTATTCCGGTAGGAGTAAAAAATGAGTTTTCAGAAAGTGTTGATCCGCTGAAATATCAGAAAAAAATGAAGCCTCTGGAATCATTTTCCGGTAATGAAATCATGAACATAAAATTCAGATACAAAACCCCCGATGGTGAAAAAAGCAAATTGATTGAACATGCGCTTGTCTATCAACCGCGGGAAGTCAATGAAACATCCGTGAACTTTCGTTTCGTTTCAGCGGTTGCCGAGTTTGGTATGGTGCTGAGAAATTCTGCGTTCAAACAACAATCATCATTTGAAAGAGCATATGCCATGGCGAAAAATTCACTTGATAAGGACAGCGAAGGTTATCGGGCTGAATTCCTGCAACTGATTCGGGATGCAGGAAGAATTACTAAAAATGAAAAGCCATTTGAGGAAGATGCTGTTTCGGGGATAAAATAAATAAAAGCTGCCCTTGAATGGGCAGCTTTTTCCGCATTTTTTATAAATATGAAAGCCTATTGAATTTTGAACACAACACCTACCTGGAAATTGGTGATATCAAATCCTGCTTCCGCATTAAAACCGAAATTCGGCTTTATGAAATAGGAACCTCCGATGAAACCTCCGAATGCCGGGATCACCTGGTTGGATCCGTCATAGCCATAATAAGAGTAGTGATGAAAACCGATTCCGGCTGATACACCAGCGTAGGTATCCAGGCCCGGTACATCCCAGCCGCAATGCCAGGCGCCTCTTCCCGCAATGACGAATGTGTTGGAGTTGTAGTCACCTGAATAAACGCCATAAGCACCGCTTGAAAAAGAGCCACCCAGTTCGGGTCCGAGTGAAATAACACCGGGACCGGCATCCCAGAGGCCAAATTCTGCAGCCACCTTAAAGCCAAACGGTGTTCCGTAACTCTCACCTTTATAATCTGCACCGATACCTATACCCGCATTGATCAGGACACTGCCTACCTGCATCGGTCCTGAACTACCTGAACTGCCCTTACTTTGAGAAAATGCTTTCTGCGTAAAAGAAAGACTGATAAACATAACGAAGGGGACGACGATTTTTTTCATATTGATTGTGATTATTTGGCGAAATTAAGATTAGAAAATCTGAAGAAAGAGGAATAGTTATGCGCATGGTGGGCATAAAATAAAAAAGGGCCAGGATAGAAATCCAGCCCATTTTAAAATCCAATATCCTATGAAAAACCATAATAATATTTGCAAGACATATACCAGTTTTTGATAATTCGGTTCATTTTAAATGTCAAAAGATTAAGTGGTAAGGATCAGTTACTTACGGTGCAAAATAAAATTATTATTCTGATTGAATAGCTAAAGAAATCAAAAAAAACTCCCCAGTTTTTCTTATTTGTGGAATTTTCATCCCAATCTGGGTCAGTTTTTAGTGATTGGGGGCACGATTTTTTCGTATAACTTGAGTATCACTTTAAAGAATTTACTATGGACATAAAAACGAACGACAAGGAGCAGCTTTTCGAAAAAGATAACCTGTCAGGAGAAAACAAAGGTCCGCTTCTCCCGAACCAACGGGGCCGGTATTTGACGGCTTCATCGCTGACCGGAGATAAAGTGGTCAATTCCGCTGAGGAGCATCTGGGAGAAATAAAAGAAGTTATGTTGGACCTGGAAACGGGTACCATTGATTATTTCGTCATTGAATTTGGCGGTTTTTTGGGTTTAGGTGTTAAATATTTTGCGATTCCGCTCCGGCTGATAAAACTCGATGCACCCAATAAACGGTTTATTTTTAATCAGAGCCGCAAGATGCTTGAAAAAGCCCCTGGTTTTGATATGGACCATTGGCCGGATACGAATCTTCATTTTGATGAAGTCCATAGTTACTGGCGTTTCATATAAAATAACATTATGTGGGAAGAAAAAAATAATACACTCTACAGGAAATTCACTTTTCAGGATTTTTCTGAAACGTTTGCCTTTATGACACGTGTCGCATTGGAAGCCGAAAAAATGGACCATCATCCAAAATGGACCAATACCTATAACCAGCTTGAAATCTGGCTGAACACGCATGATGCAGGCGATATCGTAACTGAAAAGGATCGAAAGCTCGCAAAGAAAATAGATGCCATTTTAAGCTCAAAGCCTAAGGCGTAAAGCGCAAAGCAGGTACTTTTTCAAATTCATTAAGTGGAGACTTAAAGGAATCAGCTTTACGCTTTACGCTTTCCGCCTTGAGCTTTTTATGCTTTTTGCACCTTAAGAACTTCCAGCAATCCATTTTTCACATTGAACTCAATAATGCGCACTTTTCCTTTATAGCCGTTATAGAGGACCGTTGGCACTTCAATCCATACACTCCGTTCAGGTTTTCCGTTTAAAGTGCAGGTGGCAATCATCTGAATTTTTTCATCGGTGGTTTTACGTCCTTTAAAAACCGCTTCCACATCGGTATATACAGGCAAATCCGGACTTTCTTCCATATAGTAGGGTTTGAATTCTATGAAGGGATATATTATTCAAATTTAATTAATAGTAGCTGAAGCTTTCATTTTACATTTAACCTATGGAGGTAATATTTTTTCCATTTCTCCGATCAGCGTCCTGATAAGGGACGGATCTGGTCTTTTCTTTTTTATCGTAAAGGGATCTGCCTCTATAGCTCTGAAATTTCCTTCATCATCTCTTTCCAGTATCATTTCTGTATCATCTATTGTACATAGAAATTGGTAGGTATAGGTGCTTACCCGGAGGGTACAATGAATTTCCCGGGGAACGCCCTTGTAAAGAAAATTCACGGTAAAATCCTCTGGCATCCTGCGAAGGTAATCATTTGATGGATGGGCGATATCCAATTCTATTGCTATAATGAATGGAGATCTGGCAAAAATCTAAAACAAAACTATTTGGGTAGAATGTATCATCCATTAACTTTATGCTTCATTTTTCTTCGAGATCTAATGGCAGGCAATTAAAAATACAAAATGAAAACAACTATTGGTATTTCCGAAACAAACAGAAAAACAGTCGCGGAGCAATTGGGCAAATTACTGGCAGATGAATTTGTACTTTATACTAAAACATTAAATGCACACTGGAACCTGGAAGGTCCCGATTTTCATTCGGTGCATTTATATTTTGAGGATCTGTATGAGGAATCCCAGGAAATTGTTGACTCAGTTGCAGAACGAATTCGTCAGTTGGGGCATTATGCACCTGCCAGTTTGAAAGATTTCATAAAGCTCACGCATCTTACTGAACAATTAAAAGGTGATAACAATAGTCTGGATCTCATAAAAAACCTTTTAGGAGATCATGAAAGTATTATTGAATTCATCCGGGGAAATATAAAGGAGTTTGATGAAGCACATAAGGATGCAGGAACCAGCGACTTTGTAACAGGTCTGATGGAAAAGCATGAGAAAACAGCCTGGATGCTTCGCGCACATCTTAAGTAGTGTGGCGAATGTGGGAAGGGTATTAATGTAGGGATTCAAAGTGGAGAAAGGAAATGATAGTATGCTGATATATTCTTACACTATCATTTCCTTTTTCAACTTCCACTTTTTCACATTTTTCACCCTTAACACACTCACCACACTACGTAGTTAGACTTAAGTAGTGTGGCGAATGTGGGAAGGGTATTAATGTAGGGATTCAAAGTGGAGAAAGGAAATGATAGTATGCTGATATATTCTTACACTATCATTTCCTTTTTCAACTTCCACTTTC
>DASSGT010000296.1:0-3803 GCA_035693345.1 Puia sp.
ACCGAATTCAATTCCGGAGACGCAGGAGCTGATGTCGAACCGCTCAATGAAGATACCGGAGCGATGGCATCAGAACTGATTCCGGATTCACAACGCTATTTCGATATTCATCACTCCGCCGCTGATGTATTTGAAAAAGTAAACAAGAGAGAATTGGAACTCGGTGCGATTAATATGGCCGCCCTGATTTACCTTACTGATAAATACGGCTTGTAAAAACGCAAATATGAAAAAATTTCTTACCATCTTATTACTGAGTATTATAATTATCGGTGGAGTATGGTTTGCCTGGCATTTTTACTGGGTATTTGGAGAAGGGGTGAAAGCTGGCCAGCTGAATAACTTCATGAAAAAGGGATTTGTATTCAAAACCTATGAAGGAAAATTAATTCAATCGGGTCTGAAAGGAGGTGTGCCAGGCTCAGTTCAGTCGAACGAATTCAGTTTTTCAGTCACTAATGAATCAGTCGCAGGTAAACTGATGTCAAATAGTGGGAAGGAGTTTGAACTGCATTATAAGGAATACATGGGCGCATTGCCCTGGAGGGGAACGACTGTTTTTATTGTGGATAGCGTTTTGTCGATGCGGGATCCCCGTACATTTCAGACGCCATATACACCTCAATAGCTTAATCGATGGGTGACTTAAGCCTGCAGAATAAAAATGGCCGGCTGCTTATTGATTTCAGGAACTTTATTTTTCCACGCTTCTATTGTTCTGGTCTGAATGAATTCCGATCTGCCCGTCAGGTTAACGGCAATGCATAACCGCGTAGTTTGAGCACAGACTTTTAAAATGCTCTCTACCAGAACATTGTTCCGGTAAGGTGTTTCGATAAAAATCTGGGCTGAGCCTTCTTTTCTTGAGACAGATTCCAATTCCTTTAAGCGTTTAATACGCTCACTTGTTTCAATGGGCAGGTATCCATGAAACTGGAAATGTTGGCCGTTCATACCACTGGCCATCAGGGCCAGCAGGATCGAACTGGGACCGACCAGTGGTTTAACCGGAATCCCTGCCTCCTGTGCGACAGCCACCAGGATTTGTCCGGGATCTGCAATACCAGGGCAACCCGCTTCACTTAGAATTGCAATCTGCTTTCCGAGTTCGATCTGACGAAGGAATTCCTGTTTTACAACATCCTCTGATTTATGAATTGCAAACCATGTATAGCTGTCGATATCCATTTCTCTCCAGATCTTTTTCAGGTAACGACGTGCACTGCGTTCATTCTCTACAAAAAAAACTTCGGATGCTTTAACGGCGTCCAATATGTAGGCCGGTAAGACATTTAACCCGTCTTCATCAAGAAAAGTCGGTATGAGATATACGGTTGACGGGTTTTTCATACTTCGATATTCTGATGATAGAGGCTGATGGTAGCAGCAACCAACGCATAAGATGGTGCCAGTACCCATCCTACGAAAGGTATGAAATGCATTAAATAAAAGACCAGACCATTCCCAATTGCCAGCCCGCGACGCTGACCGATAAAATGAATACTTTCAGCGGGGGATAAATGATGACGTTCGCAGCTATAGTCCAGCATGGAAAAGCCATAATAGTAACATTCAACCAGTGCGGCGATTACCGGAGCGACCGATCCCAGCAATGGAATGAAAGATAAGAGGAGAATAAAAATGGTAATTATGGTTTGCCAGAAAAGATTGCGCAACGCGAGCCGGATTCCTCTTTTAATATCATGAAGGTATACCTGCCTGTTAAAGACAAATCCTTTTCCTTCAATAATGCATTCTGTTTTCTCGCTGAGGTAAGCGAAAACAGGGCTGCCCAGAATGAGAAATAAGTATTTAAATAACGAAAAATAGAAAAACATCATGATCAGTCTGGCCATAATACCGACCATAATGGCCGCAAAACTGTAAGCAGGGCTATGTTGCTGATGTATCCATTTGTCGAGACCGGAAAATAATTCCGAAACTGCCGAATCAGCCGATATCCAGAAAAAATAAAGTCCGATGGTGAACAGGACCATATAGGCCAAACCGGGGATCAGTATCCATTTCCACAATTTGTGTTTGCTAATGAAATCATTAGCCTTTCGATAGGCCTGTATAGCAATAACAATTTCTTTTAGCAAAGCAATTTTTTAACGGAATTCAATATAGCACTAATTTACATTTTAAGTATTTGTATATGCCGGTAAGCCTGAAAAAGCTGGATCATTCATTTTATGATCGTAAAAATGTAGTGCAAATAGCCAGAGAACTTTTGGGAAAAATTCTGGTTACGCAATTTGATGGTGTTCTTACTTCCGGACGAATTGTAGAAACGGAAGCGTATAATGGTGTTGGAGACCGAGCTTCTCACGCATTTGCTGGTCGCAGAACCACCAGGTCGGAACATATATATGGCGGACCGGGTACTGTTTACGTTTATATCGTCTACGGTATGCATCACCTGTTTAATGTGGTCACCAATAAAAAAGAAATACCCCACGCTGTTTTGATTCGCGCACTCGAGCCCATGGAAGGAATTAATTACATGTTGAAGCGTACAGGAAAACCCTTACCCGATTATACCCTTACAAAAGGACCCGGTAATCTTGCGCGTGCGATGGGTATTTCTAAAATGCATACCGGAAGTAATTTGTTTTCAGAAGAAATATTTATTGAAGATGACGGACTACGATATAAAAAAGATCAGATTGTTATCACCCACAGAATTGGAGTGGAGTACGCCGGTACGGATGCGCAATTGCCATACCGTTTTATAGTAAAGGGAAATCCCTATGTAAGCGCAAAAAAGTCTTAGAATTTTGGACAGGGGATCGGCTTTCTGCCGTCTGATGGTTTCTTGATATAAATGAGCGAAATTTCAAAACCTCCCTGACCCTGTGACGCCGGTTTAAGAGACGAGACGTTTACGTCATAGGACATTCCGATGGTAAAAGATCCTATATCCAGTCCGACATAAGGAATAATTGCATCGGTCAGATTACTGAATCGGGCCCAGACGCCCAGGTATAGATTTGTCGGATTTCTGTTTTCCTCTTCACTTGTTAAATTATAAGACCAGGCACCCCCGAGCATCGCGTCCACAGCATTCGCCTGCCGGCTATACAAACCACTGAGGTGTATAAAATTATTATTGTTGGACTGGGATAACGGGAATGAATAACCGCCGTGTACAGTGAACCTGGGTGAAAGTGTATACAAATTATTCCCTGTAAACGATTCAGTCGGTTGAAGGATATGATAAGCGGATACTCCGAGATAATAGTTATTATTACCGTCGGTAGATCCGTTGTATAAAACGCCGACGTTTAAATCAAAATAACTCAGATTCACCTGATGACCGCTCACAAGTTCTGAACTTGGTAAAGACCAGCCACCCTGTTGATCCAGCTGATCTTCGAAATTCAGTTGGGTTCCGTCGAGTCTTTTATTTGCATAGGAACCCTGAAACCCAATGCCTATCTGATTCCAGCCATTTTCATCCAAAGCTTTCTGATAGGCCGTCGAAACAGCTATATAATTGCTTGTAAGAATGCCGTTGGCTGTCCGGTCACTCATGGCCATCAACCCGACCCCCCATGCGTCTCCGGGACTTATCTTATTTGCAAGGATATTACCATCCACCGAAATGGTAGAAGTAACAAAGGCATTATTGATTTGAGGCCATTGGTTACGATAGTTGCCCGCAACCCGAATTATACCGTTGAATTTTCCGGTGAGAGCAGGGTTCAATGTGAGGGGAGACGCGAAGAATTGTGAAAATTCAGGATCCTGAGCTCTGGAAACTCCGGGGGACAGGCATGTGACGCAAAGCAGCGCGTAAA
>DASSGT010000297.1:0-8145 GCA_035693345.1 Puia sp.
GAAGACTGTCCCGCACGTGCGGGATGGAAGTCTGGAAGTAAATGAACTCCACTTCCAAACTTCCAGTCTTCCATACTCTCATACTCTCCGTGCTGCTTCCCAACCAATAATCGCCGACTTCCGGTCAATGCCCCAATGGTATCCGCCCAGATTTCCGGAAGAAGTAATTACGCGGTGGCAGGGAATGATATAAGCAATGGGATTGTTGCCAATGGCAGTGCCGACGGCACGTGATGCTTTGGAGTCGCCGATTTCATTTGCGATATCCAGATAAGATTTTAAAGAACCCATTGGAATCTGCAGTAATGCATTCCACACTTTAATCTGAAATGGCGTTCCCTTTAAATGCAGTTTGATTTTATCGAGGTCGCTCCAATCATCGCGAAACATTTTCAATGCTTCCTGCTGATGTAAATCTGTTTTCTGCTCCAGTATGGCAGCCGGGAAACGATTTGTCAGATCGCTGAGATCCGAGGATTCGCGTACAAAAGAAATATGACAGATCCCCTTTTCCGTTGACGCGATCAGGATATTTCCAAATAGCGTTTCAGCGTGACTATAATATATATGCAGATTCTTTCCGCCCTGCTGATATTCTCCGGGCGTCATGCCTTCTATCTGGATAAACAGATCATGCAGCCGGCTGGTCCCGGAAAGTCCGGTTTCAAAACTGACCGTGGCCAGCGTTTTCTGTTGCTGAAGCAATTGCTTGGCGTATTCGATGCTGGTGAACTGGAGAAATTTCTTGGGACTTACTCCGGCCCATTCCTTAAATAACCGCTGAAAATGAAACGGGCTGAGATGAATCTGCCGGGCGATTTCATCCAGATCAGGCTGATCCTGGAAATTTTCGCGGATGAATCGGATGGCCTGCTCGATGCGTTGATAGTCTAACATGACACAAAATTAGGCCCCTGAATATGGGTTGGCAACCCGGAAATTGCTATTTAAAAGAATCTCATGGAAGGATGAATGAAGGAGGCGATATAGCCACCTTGCATGCATAATATATAGTGAGGAAATCCCGAAAAGGAATGTGTGCTAATACAAAACGGAGTTAATAACTAATCATTAACCATTGACAATTAATCCCGCAAATGCGGGAACAATTGACAATTAAAAGTCAGTCTCTCCTCGAAACATCTTTAAAGTCTTTCGAAATATTTGCGTTCATAAAGCCGGTCGTATCCGAAAGAATACTGTCCCTCTTTTCCTTCATATTCACTTTAAAACTGCATATATAACCCATTTGGGCTTCATAAAAAGTCACTTCGAGCACCCTGAACTTCACCCGGCTGGTATCGATCTTTGGCTGATGGTTTAAATACAGGTCCATGGCGGTTTTCAGATTCTCTTCAGTTTGTTTTCTGCTGTCTTTTTTTAAACAGGAGCTAAAAAATATGCCGCCCATCAGGGCGATGATCATGACAGCCGATTTTGATTTCATACGCGCAAAATAAATAAAAAGCCCAAAGTGTCCGGCAATTTTTACCGGCCGGATTTGAGAATATGTTCATTGAACACATAAGATATATTAATTACAATCATTTGAAGATGAGAGCTAATAACACACAATTAAAAGTTAAAAAAATATTAGGTCAGCATTAAATAAATCATAAATTTGGTTGTTATTAACATCGTTAAACCAAAAGACGAATTGCTTATGCCAACAAAATTTAAACTCCTAGCGGGGCTGAATACCGCGTTACTTCTTTTCCTCAGCGTAAGTCTTTTTGCTCAAACAACTGTAACCGGTCGTGTTTTAGGTAACACCGACAAACAACCGATTGTGGGAGCAACTGTACAGGTAAAGGGAGGCAAGTCAGCAACTTTGACCGGATCGGATGGATCATTCAGTATCACATCCTCTCAGAAAGTGAGTGCATTGATTATTACCATTGTAGGGTATGAACCTCTGACGGTTGCTGTAAAAGGTAACAGCGTCGGGGATGTCATGCTTTCCACATCTGCCACTTCATTGAATGATGTTGTGGTAACAGGGTACACGACCCAGAAGAAAAAAGATCTGACGGGTGCAGTGGACGTTGTGAATGTCAAAGACATGAAAGCCATACAGGCAGGTAGTCCCGAGCAAATGCTGCAGGGACAGGCCTCTGGTGTAACGGTCATTACTTCAGGAGCACCCGGCGGACCGACCAACGTGTTCATCCGTGGTGTTACTTCCTTTGGTAATACGGATCCGTTATATATCATTGACGGAACTCAATTGCCTTATCATGATATCAACGCACAGGATATCGAATCTGTGCAGGTATTGAAAGATGCATCCGCATCAATCTTCGGTGTACGCGGATCAAATGGTGTGGTTATCATCACTACCAAAAGAGGTAAGTCTGTTGGAAAACCAACTCTTACTTTTGATGGTTATGCCGGTACACAGATACCATTGTCCGGAAATCCTTTTCACCTGCTGAATGCACAGGAACTTGCCAATGCGCTATGGCAGGCTGATATTACTTCAGGCCAGGTAGATACGGGTACACATTTACCAACTTCACAACAATATGGTAACGGACCTACTCCGATATTACCAGACTACATTACTCCGGGCGGTGCAAAAGCCGGCAGCCCTCAGGTGGATCCTTCAAAATATAATACTGATTACACCAAGGGTCCCATCTATCAGATCACTCAGGCAAACAAAGGCGGAACTGACTGGTTCCACGAATTGTTCAAACCCGCTCCGATCCAGAGTTATAATATAGGACTCCAGGGCGGAAGTGATAAATCCACTTATTTCTTCTCTGCAGGTTATTTTAACCAACAGGGAACTTTGATCGACACTTATCTGAAAAGATATATGATGAGGATGAATACAACTTTTGCATTGTCAAAAGGTATTCGTGCAGGTGAAAATTTTTACGCCTTCTACCTGGATAACCCACAGATCGGTTATTTTGGAGAAAACCAGATCAACTTTGACTATCGCGAACAGGCGATCATTCCTGTACATGATATTATGGGAAACTGGGCAGGTTCAAACGGACCGGAACTGGGTAACGCATCAAACCCTGTGGCCAACCAGGAAAGAACAAAAGATAATAGAGGGTATAGCTGGACCATGATGGGCAATGTTTGGGGAGAAGTAGATTTCCTGAAACATTTTACTATCAGGACCAGTTTCGGAGGTTTGATCAATAATAATTACAACTGGGCATACACATACCATACGTATGAAAATGCAGAAAACAACGGATCTAACGGATATACAGAAGGCGCGAGTTACCAGAACTATTATGACTGGATAAATACGCTGACTTATACCAACACATTCGGAAAAAGTAACCTGAAGGTTTTCGTTGGAACAGAAGCGATAGATGTTGTTAATCATGGAGTAGGTGGAACGAGGATCAACTATTTCTCCGATAACCTTAATCTCAGAACGCTGAGCAATGGTGATCCAAAAGGTCAGACGAACTTTAGCGGACAGGGATCCGGTTCATTATATTCTTTATTCGCCCAGGCGAACTACGCTTACAATGATCGTTATCTGTTAACCGCAACAATTCGCCGGGACCAGGCATCTGTTTTTGGACCAGAAAATCAGACAGGATATTTTCCAGCCTTTTCCGGCGGATGGATATTGACTCAGGAAGATTTCATGAGCGGTGTTTCATGGCTGAACTTTTTGAAGCTCAGAGCCAGCTGGGGTAAACTGGGATCTTATGCAAACGTAAATCCACTGAATCAGTTTAACCTTTATGGTGCAAGTGCAGGTCAGTCTTACTACGATATCAACGGAACCAGCAACAGCACTGTTCTCGGTTTCCAGGCATCACAATATGGCAGCCCGACCACAGGATGGGAACAGGATGTGATCACAAACTTTGGTTTGGACGCGGTGCTGATTAAAAATAAAATCGAGTTCACTATTGAATGGTACCAGAAGAAAATCAATGGTCTGTTATTCCAGGATAATGCCGCAGCAACTGCCGGTGCATTTGCATCGAGTGAACCTTCCGGTGCGCAATTGCCTGCTGTAAACATCGGAGATGTACAGAATAATGGAGTAGACATGAGCTTAACTTATCATGCTACGTTGAGTCCAGTGGCAAAATTGAATGTTACAGGTATTTTTACTACTTATGCCAGCAAGGTTGTAAGCATCCCGAATGCGGGTGGATACTTCACAACCGGTGGTACACGTATCGGAGATTTTGTACGCAACCAGGTAGGACATCCCGTTGGTGCATTCTACGGATATCAGGTGATCGGTTATTTTTCCGGTGCTGATGATGTAGCTAAATCACCTACTCAACAGGATGCTGCTCCAGGCCGTTTCAAGTATGCAGATATTAACGGAGACGGTAAGATTGATGCGACAGACCGTACATTCTTTGGCAACCCAAATCCGAAATTTACGTATGGTATAAATGCTAATGCTACTGTGAAAGATTTTGATTTCACTGCATTGTTCTATGGTTCTTACGGAAACGAAGTTGTCAACTACCAGCGTTACTGGACAGACATGTGGGCTTCTTTCCAGGGTAATAAAAGCATTAATCTGCTGTACAATTCCTGGACACCTACTAATCTGAATCCCAAAGCGCCGATCCTCGAAAACGCATCCACGTTCAGTACCAACACGGTTCCGAATTCGTTCTACAAAGAGAATGGATCGTTTTTCAAACTACGTTCTTTGATTATCGGTTATACATTACCAAGTGCTCCATTGAAAAGTGTAGGTATCGATCGGTTAAGAGTTTATGTACAGGGTTCTAATCTGTTTACGATCACAAGTTATACAGGTCTCGATCCTGAAATCGGAGGAAATTCGTCAGCTTTTGGTATCGATTACGGATCATATCCTGGTAACCAGAAGTCTTACTCTCTCGGAATAAGCCTTACTTTTTAACTCATTGAATATCTGTTAAATTAAAACATATGAAAAGAACAAATTATAAAATACTTATTCCGTTCGGGTTCGCCATTATCGGATTGGTGTTTTCGTGTAGTAAAAGTTTCCTTACCAAATCACCCGTTGGTAATTACACGCCCGACGTTGTCGCTACCAAAGCAGGTGTTGGCGGTCTGCTGATCGGTGCATATTCCCTTCTGGACGGAAAGGGTGGCGCCGGAACCGGTGTGCCGGGCGGTGGCGACTGGGTTTCTGCAGGATCAAACTGGGTTTATGGAAGTGTGTGTGCGGATGATTCCCACAAAGGATCAGATCCGGGTGACCAGCCTGATATCGTTTCGCTGATGACATGGTCAGAATCATCTACCAATATTTATATATTGGGAAAATGGGAAGCCAGTTATGATGGTGTTCAACGGTCCAATGAAGTGATCAGGGTAATGCGTCTCACGAAAGGCCTGGATCCGGTGGATACGGTTCAATTTACTGCTGAAGCCAGATTTCTCCGTGCTCATTACATGATGGAACTAAAGAAAATCTTTGGCAACGTTCCTTATGTGGATGAATCAGTCACTTATGTAGCTGGTAACTGGCGTGTGCCCAACAGCGCAGACGTAGCAAGTAACAATACAGAAGTATGGCCAAAGATCGAAGCAGATTTACAATATGCTATCGACAATCTGCCGGATGTGCAGGGAGCTGTAGGACGTATCAATAAATGGGGAGCAAAAGCATATATGGCAAAAGCAAAAATGTATCAGCAGAAATATTCTGACGCATTGCCAATATTGCTGGACCTTATTGCAAATGGAAAAACATCAAATGGTCTCAAGTATGCTCTGGTGCCCAAGTTCAACGACATGTTCAACGCGGCAACCAAGAACAACAGCGAGTCAGTATTCGCAGTACAGAATTCCGTGAATGACGGATCAACAGCCGCAAATGCAAACGCAGGAGACGTGCTGAACTTTTCTTATGATCCTTCCAAACCGGTATCATGCTGCGGATTTAATCAGCCATCATATAGTCTGACCAATGCATACAAAACCGATCCGGTAACTGGTTACCCTATGCCTGATACCTACAATAACAGCAATCTTAAAAATGATGAAGGTATCAAGAGCTCAGATCCATTTACACCGGATGGCACAACGACGCTCGATCCCCGGTTAGACTGGACAGTGGGAAGAAGAGGTATTCCATTCCTGGATTGGGGCCTGAATCCTGGTTTTACGTTTGTACGTAACCAGGCCAGCGGCGGTCCTTACGCTCCGGTAAAAAATGCGCCTTATGCTGCACAGGTAGGTATATTCACTGATAAATCATCCTGGACAGCCGGTTATACTGCCATTAATATCAATCTGGTTCGTTTTGCAGATGTATTGTTATGGGCTGCAGAATGTCAGGTTGAAGCAAATGCGCTCGATGCTGCACAGGACCTCGTGAATATCGTAAGAAACAGAGCGGCAAATCCTGCTGGTTTTGTTCATACTTACATAGACAATTCGAAACCGCAGGCTGGATTTACAAATACACCAGCTGCCAATTATTTCATCAAACCATATGCTGCTGGATTTTTCGCAGGGCTGGGTCAGGCTGGTGCACGTAAATATGTGCATTTCGAAAGAAGGCTTGAACTCGCAATGGAAGGACAAAGATTCTTCGACCTCGTTCGTTACGGACAAGCCGAAGCAGCAGCTGAGTTGAATGCATATGTTGCGAAAGAAGTAGGCTATGGATATTCACTTCTGCAGGGAGCTACATTCGGTCCCAACTCCATGTATTTTGCAATTCCTCAACAGGAAATTGATGCAAGTACACAGGCTGGTAAACCAACGCTTACACAGAATCCCGGGTACTAATCGTATTTGTTAATAATTTATGCAAGTCCTGTCTCGGCCAGTCCAGACAGGACTTTGCTTTTATACCGACCTGTCGTTTTATTTTTGAAACATTTATATTGCACACGAAAAATTTAGTCAATGATCGCGTGGCCAAGGATCCCCTGCATCTTTTTATCATCCCTGTTGTTCATTTGTTTTTCCTGCAAACAGCATAAGACTTTATTCGAAACAATTTCTTCCGATCAGTCGGGTATTCATTTTATGAATGAAATCAGGGAAACCGACTCCCTGAATGTGCTGAAGGTTTCAAATATATATAACGGTGGTGGTGTGGGTATTGGAGATTTCAACCAGGATGGTTTACCGGATATTTATTTCACGGGAAATCTTGTTCCCAATAAATTATACCTGAATAAAGGAGACTTTAAGTTTGAAGATATTACAGCAGCTTCCGGTGCCGACGGGGAGGGAAAATGGTGTCGCGGGGTAACGGTTGTTGATATCAACAACGACGGATGGCCCGATATATATGTATCTGCGACCATTAATCCGGAGGGAGAAAAACGAAAAAACATTCTGTATATCAACCAGGGATTGGATAAGCAGGGGATCCCCCATTTTAAGGATATGGCAGCTGAATATGGCCTGGCAGATTCCAGTTATTCTACGATGGCTGCTTTTTTCGATTATGATAACGACGGCGATCTGGATATGTACCTGGTCGTAAATGAAATTGTAAACTCATCCCTGCCAAATGTATTTCATCATCTGGCACGAGATGGATCTTTTCCCAGCAGTGGTAAATTGTTTCGCAATGACTGGAACCCCGTTTTAAAGCACCCGGTATTTACCGATGTCAGCAAATCAGCAGGCGTGGCGATCGAAGGATACGGTCATAGTGTAAATGTATGTGACATCAATAAAGATGGATGGAAAGATCTGTATGTGACCAACGACTATCTGCCGAACGACCTTCTCCTGATCAATAATCATGACGGAACTTTTACTGACCACCTGGGAGATTATTTTAAACATACTTCTTCCAATTCCATGGGGATCGATATCAACGATATCAATAACGACGGACTGGAAGACGTGATGGTGCTCGATATGAATCCGGAAGATAATTTCCGAAAAAAAATGATGATGAATTCCGGTAGTTATCTGACTTATCAGAACAGTGATCTGTTTGGATATAATTATCAGTATGTCAGAAATACCCTTCAGCTGAATCAGGGACCACGCGTGAATAGCGGCGACTCGATCGGTGCACCTATCTTCAGCGATATTTCTTTTTATGCCGGTGTAGCAGAAACGGACTGGAGCTGGACACCCTTGCTGACAGATTTTGACAATGACGGATTCCGGGATCTGATTATCACGAACGGATTTCCAAAAGATGTTACGGATCATGACTTTATA
>DASSGT010000298.1:0-2215 GCA_035693345.1 Puia sp.
AAAATAGTTGCCTGTCAAATCCATCTACCCCCTACAAACCTGGAAAAAGAATTGCGGAGATCTATATAAAAAGAAGCACGAACAACAAATGGCTTTTATATATATCAAGAATAGGTTTTTTCAATCCGGCCGATACCGTAAATGATATTTCAGATAATATCGTAGTAACAGAAACAAAGCAAACCAATTCGAACGGGCATAACAATGAGACAACGGATCCGGCAGACAAATTCAGCCAATATATTGATCAGGCCCGTTTGGAAGAGGAAAAAAGAAATTATCAGGCAGCCATCATTTTATACTCAAGAGCAATAGATCTCGCGCCAGAGAAAAGAGATATTTATGATGCCAGGATAAAAGAACTTAATGGCTACCTCAGGATAGTAGCTGACCTGGAAGAGAAATACAGGGCAGGGTATTATCAGGCTGCTGTAAAGGGATATTCTGAATTGCTTAAAAAACCGGAGATGAATTCTGGTTATTCAAATTCAGATTATTATTTGGGGAGGGCAAAATGCTTTGACAAAATGGGGCAGCTCACAAAATCTTATAACGAGCAAATTGAGAATTACAATAAAGCTCTTAAGGACTATGCAAAGTCGTATGAATATGATAATAATAATCTGGAAGCCATCCGGTCACGGGCAGCATTGTACAAACGCATGAATAAAAATGTTGAAGCGCTTACCGAATACAGAATTTACCAGGCAAAAGATCCTTCGGACCTGTCTGTTTATCAGACAATGGCAAGTCTTCACATGCTCACAGGGAATCCGGATCAGGCAATAAAAGATATTGACGTGGTACTGTCTCAGGAAAATATTGATCCCATTTCCAACTCAAAGCTGAATATGGAAAAAGGCTTAATATATGTTCAAAAGAATGATTATGCCAACGCCGAAGAGTATTTCACGCGTTCCATTGCATTGGACAGCAATAATGCGTTTTCATATTATAATCGTGGCTTAGCCAGAATGAATTTGAACAGGGCTCAGAGTGCTGCAAATGATCTTATTCTTGCCCGTCAAAAACGACAAGCCTCCGAAAGTATGATGAAGATGGATAGTTCTGCACAGTTCATACTTGAACACGGATCAGATGCCCGTAGCATTGGGAATTACGACCCTGCTTTGGAGAACTATCTGAAATTTATAACATTTCAACCGAATGAAACGCCTTCTTCCTTTAATTATGAAATGGGTAATATTTATATGAATATCGGAAAATACGACTCTGCATCAAGCTATCTGATCAGATGCGTTCAAAGTAATTCATCTGATGGACATATTTTATATAGTATGGCCAGTTGTATTTACTTACAGGGAAATATTGAAGTGTCTTTGGAATGGTTTGAAAGATCTTTTAAAACAAATACATTGAAAAGAATTTTTGTGGACCACGATACTTTACTGGGATCACTGCAGGACGATAAAAGGTTTAGGGATTTAAAGAAGAAATATCTATAATTTGAGGACGCACTATGTATAATTCCCCTGTGTAATAGTAAATCAGTAAAATCTGCTAAAACCCCTTACCGGCATATGATTCCTTCGTTTGAAAATACAGAGATTGCATTTGCATACAAATCAGATGCAGATCTCAAAAAGGCCAGATTTCTTTTTAAAAGCATGGGCAATGCTTTGCTTGTCAAATTTGGAATCTGGATAACTCCCTGGGCTATACGCCTGAAACTGCCGATCAGGGGACTTATTCGCAAAACGATTTTTTCGCAGTTCGTGGGTGGAGAAACCCTTGAACAAACTGCGCCGGTGGCCAGAAAACTGGCGGCCTATCATGTACAGGCCATTCTGGATTATGGTGTGGAAGGCGGTAATAACGGAGAGGCCGGATTTGACGAAGCATGTGAAGAATTTATCCGCGTCATCCGTTATGCTGCATCCCAGCCCAATATTCCATTCATCAGTATCAAGGTGACAGGTTTCGCAAGATTTGAATTACTGGAGAAGCTGGACCATTCGCTGGATGCGAGTTCGGGCCCGCTGATGAAACGATATGCGGCGGCACTGGCTTCTTTTTCGCAGGAAGAACTGTCAGAATGGGAGCGGGTGGGGAAACGGATGAAAAAGATCTGCACCGCTGCCGCGGAAAAAAATATTGCCGTACTGGTGGATGCGGAAGAAACCTGGATACAGGATCCGGTAGATGTATTGAGTATACAAATGATGGCGGAATTCAATAAAGAAAAAGTGGCTGT
>DASSGT010000299.1:0-5735 GCA_035693345.1 Puia sp.
GCCACGGGCACACTCACTGCAAGGGTCAATCCCCTGACAGAATCCTGACCGAAGAAATGCAGAGGCCATCCCTTATAAGTTAACTGCTGTTTGCCGGTAAAATCAATATTTCCAAACAGCGTTTTATCCAATACAGACGGAACAACCACCTGGGTCTGTTCGAATATGGGAAAAACCTTATTGTTTGACAAATCCGGTTTTGTAAACTTGTTTATATTAAAACTGTCCAGGATGAATGTATAAATCGTTCTTCCGACTCCATTTGTGAAATAAATCGTTTTCCCGGTGCCGATCGTAAAATCACTCTTATAATTGTTACCGTCCAAACCTTTCAGCTGCTTATCGGCGAGCATAATCGAATAGTCAGGCTTAGCGACAAACCATACACCGGCGAAACCGTCTCCCCGTGTCGTTCCGGGTCCTTCAGGAACATTCGATGAACCTCCGTATCCGCCTGAACTCGGTGGCGAATATGTATGCAGGGGCCATCCTTTATATGTAATCTGCTTCCGGCCGCTCGCAGTTGTGATGGAATCAAAGTCCGCGAGGTTCAACCCCGCATTTAATTTTGCTGTAGTTAAATCAGTTGTGAATTCAGGCCAGATGGCAGCACAGTCTCCGGTACAGGCGTTTGCACCGTCCACTTCATCTGAAAACATATACAGCGCCTGTCCCTGACCATTGGTAAGATATTGACCCAGTGTAGCGCTGGATCTCAGGTCAATATCCGGGCCGGAAGGCGGTAACGTTCCTCCACCGCCGCCTCCATATCCATTTGAAGAATAGTCTTTTTTACAATTACTAAGACATAACACGAGTACGGACAATACGATGCCCTTAAAAAACATTTGCTTCATTTTTTTCATTTTAATTTTTGCAGAGTGTATTCTGAGATGAAATAAAAACAGGGTTCAATTCCAATTGACGATCCGGAAATAGTCAATACTGATTCCCTGTTTAATAATTTTCGAGCTTCCATTTTCCGGTTTTGCAATAACCGGAGTTATATGTTGCTCAGGAAATAATAAACGGAGTCGAATCAAAAACAGTTGCGTTTAAATATATCTGTTTACCGAGCCCCGCTGAAGAGATTTCCCAACGGCAGGATTTATTCACCAGTCAGTCATATTTGAAACTTCCTTTGCCGGTTCGTCAACGACAATTCACCGCTTATTTTTTTTGTAATAAAATAATCCGGGATATACCTGAAGAGAATGTTATGAGTAAATCTTATATCGTCAATGTACAACATATCATATCCTTTGATAGTGAACTCATCTATATACAGGATACTGAGATCTTACGGCCAGGGCTAGGGAAGATTTTATAAAACAGTATATCGAGCGAAAAATAGTAAAAAAATAATATATGTCTTCCGATTCCCTTCCGCCGGAAACTCAGGAAGAATAAATTACTCCTGACATTACTAATTATTTAATTGTTTTAGGACATTGCAGTTATAACAGAGCATTCAATGGATAAGCTGGAAATCCTGAAGCAACATATCTCCCGGTATGTGACACTAACTGATGAAGAGCTCGGTTATTTCCTGTCACATTTTAAAGAAAACTCCTATAAAAAAAACCAGGTCATTATCAGAGAGGGCGACCGGGTGGAAAATGAATATTTTGTTCTCAGCGGTTATCTAAAAACGTTCTTCATCAACGAGGAAACAAAAATGTATATCCTGCAATTTGCCATGCCCGGGTGGTGGACATCTGACTATGTCGCATTGTATAATAATACCCGTGCTACGATCAACGTCGACTGCATTAGTGATGCCGAGGTGCTGTCTCTTTCAAATACGGACCTTGAAAAAATCTGCGCTGAGATTCACGCGATCGAACGCTTCTTCCGATGGCGGACAAACCGCGGTTATATCGCATCGCAAAAACGTGTTTTATCCTTTATGACCGGTGATGCAAAAAAGCGATACGAGGACCTGATGCAATTGTATCCGCAACTTTATAATGTAGTTCCCAAACAGCTGATTGCTGCCTATCTGGGTGTATCAAGAGAAACCTTAAGTCGTCTGTACAGTCATCATAAACCAAATAAAAACGTCTGAACGCATTCCAGGTTTCTATCGTTCAGGGTTCTATCACAATAGGAAAATATTATCCGGTCTTCAGGAATTGCGGTTTTTCAAAACTTGTGCCAGGGAAAATGTGATCCATGTCACATTTCCTCTTTTTATTTCAAATGTGATGTAGATCACCTATTTGCTCTCATCGGCTTCTTTACCTTGTATGAGGAGGCATAAGAATAAAAAATGGGAAGGATAAATTATGAAATAGACAAGTCAGAAAGCAGCATCCAATGGATGGGTAAAAAAATAAACGGCACACACAACGGCACAATCAATATTTCGGGAGGTGTGCTCACAACGGACAACGGGGAACTGGCTGCGGGTGAATTCGTAGCTGACACCCGATCGATTAAAATTCTGGATATCGCCGATCACGACACGAATGAACAATTTGCAGGGCACCTGGCTTCTGAAGATTTTTTTGCCAGTAAAATGTATCCTACAGCCACCCTTGTGACCAGCAAAGTATCAAGGCATGTGGGATTGAATTATCATATCATAGCAGATTTAACTATCCGCGGAATTACACAACCCATAGAATTCGACGCTGAGGTCAGTCACATCATCGGACACACGCTGAAAGCATCTGCGCGACTGGTGATCGACCGTACAAAATATAATATGAAATTCCGGAGCGGGCATTTCTTTGAGGATCTCGGTGATGCCCTGATCTATGATAACTTTACGCTGAATGTACATCTGACAGCCAGGACATCATGACATGACCGATGAAATATTTGATAACTAAAAATGAGATCATATGAAATTTCTTTTCATCCCATTCGTGATGATCATCCTGACAGCCGCCACCAAACCATTGTCAGACAAACACTACATATACATGAAAAATTTTAACGATGATTCCGCAGAAATTGTAAAAATTCTGAATGACTCTTACTTCAAAGGCATTTATTCGGGTGATATTGACCTGCTGAGCACTGTCTATTACCCGGGCACCTTATTATTCGGTGACGCTGCCGGTAAACCTTATTTTAAGACACTTGCACAGTACCTGGATGGCGTGAAGAATCGTCAGAGTCCGAAGGACTCCGGCAAACCGTTTAAGGGAGAAATCATGGCCATTGAGATCATTCAATCCATTGCCGTGGCCAGGGTGCGTGTAAAGATGTACGATTTTAATTATCTGGAGTTGCTATCATTTCACAAGCTCGATGGAAAATGGGTTATTGTAAATAAAATGATTGCAGATGTTGAACAATAATCAAATTTTAAAATGACCTCTTATGTGGTATGACACCGCAGCTACCAAAATCCTTGGGTCTCAATATCCGATTATGCAGGGGCCGTTCGGCGGGGGACTCTCTTCGGTGGAACTCACAGCTGCCGTATCTAACCTGGGAGGTATCGGAGGATACGGTGTTTATACATTCGAACCTGATGAAATCATCCGGGTCAATCATAATATTCGCAAGGCAACGAATAAACCTTACAATATTAATATTTGGATTTCGGATACCGATACGATGCCGGAAAAATTAATTGATGATCGTTTTGAAAAAGCAAAGGCTCTGTTTCGTACTTATTTCGACGAACTTGGAATCGGTGTTCCGGAAAAACCGATTATTCAGAAAAGCCGGTATGAAAACCAGGTACAAACCATCCTCGATATCCGGCCCCCCATATTCAGTTTCTCGTTTGGTATTCCCTCTGCCGACATACTGGATCAATGCCGAAAAAAAAATATTGTAACAGCAGGCTCTGCCACGACAGCAGAGGAGGCGATGGTCCTCGAAGCGGCGGGTGTTGATCTTGTCATCGCTTCAGGCTTTGAAGCTGGTGGTCACCGGCCTTCTTTTCTGGCGTCTGCGGAATCTTCACTGGTCGGCAGTTTCGTGCTGGTTCAACAAATAAAAGATCGGGTGAGCATACCCGTTATAGCAGCAGGTGGAATTGCCAGTGGCAAAGGAATAGCGGCTGCCCTGGCACTGGGTGCCGATGGTGTCCAGATCGGTACAGCTTTTTTGGCTTGTGAAGAATCTGCAGCGCCGTCCTTTCACCGGAACCTCTTATTTTCTGATGCTGCCAAACACACTGTATTATCGCGGGCTTTTACCGGCCGGCTGGGTCGTGGCTTAGCGAATCGGATAACGGTAGAAACGAATGGAAGGGAAACAGCGTTCTTACCTTTCCCATCACAGAGCCGTTTTACAGGTACTCTTCGTGAAGCAGCCATCGAACGTAAAAAATGGGATCTGATTTTTGTATGGGGCGGACAGATCGCCAGCTTATTGAAACACAGGAGGGCAGCTGATTTGATGAAAGCTCTTATTTCTGAGACGAATACGTTTTTTGCTGAAGGCGTAAAGCGTAAGGCGTAAGGCGTTACGCTTTGCGCTTTATGCTTTATGCTCTAATATTTTTCTCCATCTATAAATTCTACGATTATGAGTAGTGCTAAGGTATGGTACATCACAGGAGCTTCCCAGGGATTGGGGCTTTCTCTTGTAAAAAAACTTTTGTCAGCAGGCTACCGCGTTGCTGCCACTTCCCGCTCGGCCAATGATATGCAAAAAGCGGTTGGCTCAAACGATTCGCTTCGTTTCCTTCCACTGGAAGTTGATCTGACAAACACAGACTTCATTCATGATTCCATTGAACAAACCGTTGCTGCTTTCGGCACCATCGATGTGGTTGTCAACAATGCCGGGTATGGCATGGAAGGAACCGTAGAAGAACTGGATGAAAAAGCGATGCGTGCTATATTCGAGATCAATGTTTTTGCTGGCATCAGCGTAATCAGATACGCCCTTCCCTACCTGCGAAAGCAACGCTCCGGACATATTATCAATATATCTTCTGTGGCGGGTTTTGTCGGAGCACCAGGCTGGTCCATCTATTCCGCCACCAAATCTGCGCTCATCGCTTTTTCAGAAGTTCTCTCACTCGATCTCCGGGAACTGGGAATCAGAGTTACCGTCGTCGCACCTTCGGGATTTCGCACAGGATTTCTTTCAAAAAAATCGCTGGTAACAACAGAGAGCCGGATATCCGATTATCAGACCGTCTCAAAAACGAGGTCCCGTTATGCAGCAATGGATGGAAATCAGGATGGAGATCCTGAAAAGGCAGCAGAACTTTTTATTCAGCTCGCAGAAAATCCTGATCCACCCCTGCATTTATGGCTGGGCGCCAACGCGATTGACCGCGCCAGTGAAAAGATCGAATCCATGGGACTGGAACTAAAAAAATGGAAAGAACTTTCTGTTTCCGCCGACTATCATTGAGGTTCCGAAAACACTTTTAATAACCTCACATAAATACAAATCATTAAAAACAAAAAAATGGGAACTCAATATTTAAAAACCAACCTGGCAGTAGTTGATTATGCAGCAGAAACTAAAAGTCACCCGTTCAATCTGGATGATCTCATCAGCAGACTAACGGTATCCGCCGGAAAAACGAGCTTTCTTGTTTTCAGGAATAATAAATACTTCACCGTGCGCACGGAAAATATCGCTTATTTCTGTGTCAGGCACGAGTCGGCCACCCTGGTATGTTTTGATGGTCAGGAATATTCTTTAAATTATTCTCTGGATCATATACAAAATCTATTAGCACAGAAACAATTTTTCCGGTTAAACAGACAATTCCTTATCAATTTTCAGGCGGTGAAAGAGGTTGAATA
>DASSGT010000300.1:0-3866 GCA_035693345.1 Puia sp.
CGACTGATGGCTCATGATGCAAGTCTGTCGCATGGCTGGAAAAATGTCAATTCAAAAATACAGATCTAAAGCATACCAGGACCATTTAACTGTTAATGCAATCCGATCTTCTTCACACCAGTCAAAATACTTTTTTATTCCGGAAAATAGCCATATAGAGCACGCTGAAAATCGAATGGCCGGGGCTGTTTTGACTCTTTCTTAATAGGTGGTTTCTCTTATTGGCTCCATTTGCGAACTTCGGACTATTTATTATCTTTATGTTGTATTTTGTAGTATGTCCGTTATGATCGGTTCATCCTGTAATTGATCAGTTTACCGTATCCATCCTCGTAAAGCCTGCGCTGCCCTGCATGAGGGTAAAAAAACTTCCAATAACTGAGTATTTAATTGCACTGGGAATATTCCCTTGTCAGGTGATAAAGCTTATTCTCCGTTAGCATGACTTTTGATGCACATATGATTCAAACTGTCTTATGTCAGAGTTTAGTAGTTTGGAATTGCCTGAGGTTTATGACCTGCTGGCTACTTATACTGCGAGTTATACCAAACTACTCCCGGCCAATTACTGGCCATCTCCTGAGTTTTTGTACAACAGGGAAATCATTGAGCGGCTTCAGAAGGAGATTCAAGTTCGTACTAATAAGGTAGAGATCGAGCCGAAAGGATCTGTCGAACCGCCAACGCCCTAGAATGAAAACAGTCATTGATTTTTTTTATAAAATATGTAAAAAAGAATTTTTTACATTACCCTGTCTGCTTCTGGTTATTTCATGTTCCAAAGAATATAGTTACGAAGGAGGTTTCACCCCGGAACCTGTCAGCATATTTACCCATCAAACGCCATCAACACAAACCATGAATGATAATATGGGCGCTATTGAAGTCGGCACCAAATTCATGTCAGCCATCGATGGAACAGTCACCGGGATAAAATTTTACAAAACGGCCGGCAATACGGGAACGCATACTGTTCAGCTTTACAACTGGTACGGTGCCCCGTTGGCAACTGTTGTGAGTATGAATGAATCCGATAGTGGCTGGCAGACGGTCCTTTTCCCCGAGTCTGTGCCGATTAAAGCAAACACCATGTACGTGGCAGCCTATCATAGTAGCCTTGGAAATTACTCTGCAACTTTCTATGGATTAAAAACAGCCATCACAAATGGTCCGTTAACTGCTTTGGCCGACAGTACGCTGGGATTAAATGGTGTATTCAGATACACCGACATCCTTGATTTTCCCATCTTTGGCTTTAAATCCAGCAACTATTGGGTGGATGTGTTAGTGGTCTATTAATCAGGGAAGCTTGTTTGATTTCTTTAGACAATCTTTCAACCCTTTTTTAAGTTCCTCCAAAAACTGCGGATGCAGTAAATGCCTGTAAAAAGAATCTTCTATAAAATCTGAAGATGAATTTCCTTTTAGATTCATCAGCGGGTTCAGGCGCCAGATACACCCATCCACTGTAATAGAAATGATATTGACGTCTGCGAATGGTGGTTTATCATCAGTCAAATACGACTCTTCCGCGATCGTATACTGTCTGTCGTTATGTTGAATATCAAAATGCCCCATGTTGTAATTTTTGTATGATCTTTTATGAGTGACTTTTTATGGGTCCTATTTATTAAATGAAAAAATAATGTCTGAAGAAAAATTGATCATATTGTTTAACGGTTAAACTGATTTCATTATCTCATCGCTGCTATTTTTGTAACGTACCGGATCGCCGGATTTATTTCAATTCCTCCCTTCTAAACTTTTTCCTCTTAACCATACCTGAGTCTGGTACCAAAAGCAAACAAAATTAATCACCCGTAAGGAGCGGACGTAATTATTTCTGTTGTTAGTTTTTATTTATTATATCATTTTCTAAATACGTAATTGTATGACCCATGCAACATTAAAACGGAATCAAATTCTGAGATGTCTGTCTGTATTGGTTACATTGATATGTACATTAACAGCCAGTGCTCAAAAAAAACCAAATATCCTCTTTATTATGGGTGATGATATCGGCTGGATGCAGCCGAGTTGTTATCATCGGGGACTGATGGTTGGAGAGACGCCCAATATCGACCGACTTGCAAATGAGGGCGGCCTCTTCATGACCGCCTACGCAGAATCGAGCTGTACGGCTGGACGTACGGCCTTCTTAACCGGAATGACCCCCATGCGTGCCGGCATGCTTATGCCGCAGTTGCCGGGAGCCATTTCGTACCTGCGCCCTGGCACGCCAACACTAGCCAGGTTCCTGCTCGATCTGGGCTATACCACGGGCCAGTTCGGTAAAAACCATCTTGGCGATAACCCTGAGTCCCTGCCTACTGCCAACGGCTTCCAGGAATTCTGGGGCTACCTCTACCATCTGGATGCCATGCAGCAGGTAAGCTTTCCGGACATTAATAGCAGCCCGACCGAACAAGGCGTCATCCCGCCGTGCAAAGTGATTCCGATTCCAGGTGTCCCGAACCCTCCCGGCGAAGTCGATCCGAAAGCCGGCAATTGCCTTACACCACCGCGTCCTGTTCTCTGGATGAAGTCTCCCGACGGAACGGCTAAGAACCAGATGGGCAAAGATGAAGGTCCGCTCACTTTGGTGCGGTCAGAAACCGTGGATGAAGAGATTTCCGCTCACGTTGTTGACTGGCTCGATCGAAACGATCCCAAAAAAACCAGCAAGCCGTTCTTCTGCTGGTACAACCCCGCTCGCATGCACATCACGACGTATCTGTCGCAGAAGTACCTGGATATGCTGGGCACCAAGGGAGGCAAAGACTGGGGGCCCAATGAAGCGGGTATGAAGCAGTTGGACGACAACATCGGCGTCGTGCTCAAGAAGCTTGAAGACATGGGTGAGCTCGACAACACCATCATCGTTTTCACCACCGACAACGGGGCCGAGCAGCAAACCTACCCGGATGGGGGCGTCACCCCGTTCAAAGGAAATAAGATGACGACATGGGAAGGCGGCATGCGTATTCCACAAGTCATCCGCTGGCCTGGCGTCATCAAGCCGGGCACGATCTTCAACGGTATCTTCGCCCTGTATGACTGGCTGCCAACGTTCGTGGAAATCGCCGGTGGCCCCAAGGGCAACGAACTCAATGATCAGATTATGGCCGGTAAGTACCCCGGCATCAAGAAAACCAAGCTCGCCGGTATCAATCAGCTCTCTTACCTCCAGGGCAAGACGAAGAGCAATCGCGATTACTTCTTCTACTACCAGGGCAGCATTCCCTCAGCCCTCCGCTGGAAGAATTGGAAGTTTTATTACACCATGATGGGCGCGACCGGCATAAACTCGATCACAGCTCCAACGACGTACGCCTGGACTCAGGTCGACAATATTGGTCGCGATCCGTTCGAAGCGGCCTGGGGAGATGGTACAAAGTCTGTGCAGGGCTACGGCGGCGCCCTTGCGTCCCCGAGCACGGCGTATGTGTATGACTGGAATCTTCTGCCCATCGGCCAGCTCATGTGGATGAAGGAACTCGAGTCTTACGCAGAGTTCCCACCGCTCCAGGAGGCAGCGAGTTACAATCTCTCCAATATCCTCCAGAGGGTAAAGGAGATGAATGCGCATCATCCGAGCGAGTAGTAATAATTATAGCAGGTCAGCTAAAAATTGTTGACACGCGAAATTTCCTCCGCTGCAGGCTCCTGAAACTTATAATCTGAGCGGGATCCTGAAAGAGGTGCAGGCTGCGGCCATCCAAGTCAATAGATTATTGAAAATAAAAATGAATTCAGTAAACGGTCGATTCAGTCGACCGTTTTTTTTTTGGGTACCGCAGATCGGATAAATATTGTAGTAAAACACGTCATTTTGTTCATTCAGAAATTGATGGCAGGCTATTTCT
>DASSGT010000301.1:0-3489 GCA_035693345.1 Puia sp.
TCATTTTCTTTATCCGCAGCAACCTGTTTTGCTTTTAGCAGCTCCAGTTCCTGACGGACTTTTTGTAATTGCTGAAAAACCAGGTGATATTGATTAAGCAATTTTGCATTCGACGCAAGGGCATCTACAACAGCCAGTTGAAATCCTGTTTCCCCCAAAGAAAGAATATCAAATTGCTGATGAAGATCTACCAGCATGCTGCAGAGATGCCGGAGCTGGTCCAGATTTACCGGCGTGTCATTTACAAATGCCCTGGATTTACCACTGGGACTGATTTCACGGCGCAATACAAGTTCCTGTTCCCGATCCAGTTCTTCTTCTGCCAGAAACTTTTCCACTTCTTTCAGATGATCAACTCGAAAACTGGCTTCTACCACCGCTTTTCGGTCACGATGCTGAAGAATGGATGTGTCCGCCCTTTCTCCCAGCACTAGGGACAGGGCACCGGCAATGATGGATTTTCCTGCTCCGGTTTCTCCTGTAATCACCTGCAGTCCATCAGAAAAATCTATTGAGATCTCTTCAATGATTGCATAATTCTGTATATGTAAGTGAAGAAGCATACGTTAATGTATTCGAAATATAACAAAAATACTAACCTTCCGTACAGCGTTCAATACCCGCTTTTGCTTTTTGATCCAATGCGTTTTTATAATCATGTGATTTCATATCCAGCACTTTCCTGAAATAGATCAGTGCGGTTTTTTTATCACCCTGACTTTCGTAAATATATCCAAGTTGCAGTGCAGCACGGGCGCCATAATATTCCCTTCTGTTTTGACCCATTGCCAGAGCCTGCTGATAGGAATGAATGGCTTCGGCCTTTCTTCCCAGGGCATCATAAATCCTGCCGATCCGATAGCTGTATTCCAGCCGGTCCTGAATATCCGGGAATGATGAAATCTGTTTGCCCGACAGCACCAGAAGGGCCTGGTTATAATAACCACCGTCATCGAGTAGCCTTGCTTTTAATAATGCTTCATTCGGCCAGCGGCCGGATTCTGCTTCTTTCACGGCTTGTTTATCGGCATCCGTTTCTGAGTTGGGTGAAGCCAGTATCCGGGCACGGGCGGCCGCGGCTTTTTCGGGCTCCTGGTGCAGGTAATAAATCCAGCTGATTTTTTGCAGGACATCCTTGACATAGAAATTTCCTTTGAAACGAAGCAGAAAACGGTCCAGATATACAACGGATTCTTTATCCAGGCGGTCGGCTTTTGCATACCCCATCTGCATATCCCAGATTGGCATATCGAGGTAACCCGGATCGCGGTTTAACTGACTGATGACCTGTTCTGTTATGGAAGCATCCTGGTTATTGAGAGAAAGATTGGCTACAAGGTATGCAAACAGATGATTGTCCTTTGTATTCCAATGCTGCCGTTTTATATAATCAAATACCTGATCACGTTCGTTCTGGATATAAAACCGGAGATACAGATAATAAAACGAAGCTTCATCGTGGAATATGATTGCATAGGGATCTGTACTATTCAAAACAGCTTCCAGATTATGCATTCCGTTGTCGATGGTTCCGTGAATGCCCAGCAGGCTGCTGAGCCACTGGTATCCGGGTGGGATCGTGCCGGCAGCTACCTGCATGGATCCCTGCAGCATGATGGAAGGTTGAAATGCCGGAAACTTAACCAGGTTTTCCTTTCCGATCAGAAACGATCTTCTGAATGCCCACGCAGCGTCCCATCGTTCTCCGAATTTGATTTCCACGGCGGCCCACTGAAAATAAATGACAGAACGGGTAAAGAGATAAAATTCAGAAGAGGGATCTCCCTTCTTCATCATGGCCAGGCGCTGATCCAGAAAAGGCTTTCTTCGCCGGTACTCCGCAGGATCCTCATTAAAAAACAGAGTGAAGAAATCGATATAATTATCGAGAAAATAAGGAATGAGATTATTGGGGTGCGCTTTTTTTTCTGCCTCCAGAATCTCCTTACCCGTATTTAGCTTAAGCTCAATAATTTCCTGGTAAGCCTTCCTGCATTCAGCATTAAAATCGAAGGGATAGGAAACCGGCACCTGACCGGAGAGCCCAGGCGAAATGAAAAAAATAAAAAAAACAGTACTTATGAACGGATGAGCCCGACGGATCATGATGCAAGTTAATCGACCCATGCATCCGGTGAAAGTTATTTCACATCCACACCGTCATTCAGTTCATTATCGACCAGGATACGTCCGCAATTCTCACAAACTATAATTTTTTTATGCTGACGGATTTCACTTTGCCGCTGAGGGGGAATGGCGTTAAAACAACCTCCGCAGGCATCACGCACGACCGGTACTACGGCCAGTCCGTTACGGTAATTCGTCCGGATACGGTCGTAAGAATGCAATAAACGGGGTTCTATTTTTTCACGGGCTTCTGCTGATAATTTCGAAAAGTGACGTTCTTCTTTTTCTGTAGCCGTGATAATTTTATCGAGTTCGTCTTTTTTATTCTTCAGCACCGATTCTTTTGTGGAAAGGGCCTTTTTGGCCTTTTCAAGTAACAACACTTTTTCTGCTACTTCTTCCTGTGCGTCCTTGATATGTTTTTCTGAAAGTTTTACTTCCAGCTGCTGCATTTCGATCTCCTTATTAATGGCTTCGAATTCACGGCTGTTTTTTACATTCTCACTCTGCTTTTCGTATTTCTTGATCAGCTCCTCAGAATCCTTCATGCCCTGTTTCTTCTGACTGATGAATTCCTGGATACCGTTGATTTCTTCTTCTATGCGGGTTTGCCTGGCATATAAACCCTGGATTTCATCCTCCAGATCACTCACTTCCATCGGAAGCTCACCTTTCAATACTTTATATTCATCGAGTTTGGATTCTATCTTCTGCAGACTGATCAGAGAGGCTAATTTTTCTTCTACTGAAAATTCTTTGACGTTGGCCATAGTTTAGATATAATAATTGACCGGGTTTGTGACTGTACCCGATTTAAGGACGGCAAAGTTAGGAAATTTTTCGAGGATAACCTGACAAAGGAGCTCGATTGTATATTGCTCACTTTCATAGTGACCGATGTCCGCTATGACCATTTCTTTCTCTCCTTCAAAAAATGAATGATACCTGATATCTGCACTGATAAAAAAGCCGGCCCCTTTTTGTAATGCGCTGGGAATCAAAAAACTACCGGCCCCGCCGCAAATGGCTACCCGGGAAACCGGTTTTCCGGTCAGGGGGCTGTGGCGTATGACCGGGATGTTAAACTGTATCCGGAGATCCCTTAGTAATTGTTGTTCCGGAACAGCCTTTCCGAGATCCCCGATCAATCCGGATCCAACGGACACCTGTCCCGCTTTGGGGAGTAAAATTTCACGGTTTATCAAACCCAGGCGATCGGCGATCGTTGCATTCACACCGGACATGATATTGTCCAGATTTGTATGGATCGCATAGATTGTTATACCTGATTTAATGGCGGCCATCAGCGTTCTGCCCGTTTCATTTGAGGGATCAATACGGCGTATGGGACGAAAAATCAAC
>DASSGT010000302.1:0-2074 GCA_035693345.1 Puia sp.
TATTTTATGAAGACATTCTTTTGCCTTTTTTATATTTCCTGCAGAAATATACATTTCAGCAACATCATCGTAGACCGACCAAATATCATTATACATTTGCGGCTGTGAGCTCAACTGGTCTGCGATGAAGTCGATCTCTGCAAAGTTTTTTTCAGCCAGTGATTCCTGGTTTAGCCCGAAATAACTAAACGCCTTAGCCTGGGCTAAATATATTTTATCCAGCGGGTTCAGTGGTGGAAATTTAGCCGTGACACTATCTATCAATTCTAGTGCTTCCTTATACCTTTTCGACCATGCCAGGTTTCGGGATAGCCAGACAAAACTGGTGTACCATAAGCGATTCGTACCGGTTTCACCGGCCGATTCTATGGCTTTCCGGTACCAGTAATTAGATCTTTCCCTATCCACGATCCCGACCCCTCCATAGATATTTCCTTTTCTAAAATAAAAATGTGAAGAAAGGGCCTGGTCGTTTATTTCTTCCATCGTGCGGATTGCCTGATCGGCGTAGTAAATTGCATTGATTGTATTCCCCTTGACCTGCTCCATATAGGCGAGTGCGTCATAGTAAATGTGAATGTGCCTGAATCCAATTTCTTTCGCTAAATCCACTGACTCAATCCACTCTTTCTTGCAGTCCACCCAAAGTCCCTGAATAAAATGTAGTTCAGAAATCCTGGCCAGTATATCAATTTGTCCGACTTTGTCATTCTGCCTCCTAAAAAGGTCAAGTGCCCTGTTCATGTCACTTAATTTGCCAGTATCATTGTATAATGCATAGTTTCCTCTATCCGCCAGGGCCCGGGCAAGACCTGTCTCGTCTCCTGATATATTGCAGGCATTTACTACCTCAGAAAAATATGATTTGCTTTTTAGAAAGTCTCCGACCTGGTAGTAGTATTTGCCAAGCATAGAACGTGATCCATTCTTCCAATTTAAAATTCCCAAATAGTCGCTGAGTGTCAATGCCTCCGTCAAATAATGACGGGCATATGACATGTCTTCTTTATCCGAACGAGGCTTAAAAAGAAAATAACCTCCCAGTTGCAGAAGCAATTTTATTCTGTCAGCTCCGTGAAGGTTGGCAAGTAATTGAATAGCACTGGGAATGTTTTTTCTTTCAATCAACTCCTTTCCCGGAAGCGGCGATCCATCATCAAAAGATTCATTTACGAAGAGTGAATGACTCAGGCCCTCAACCTGACATGCTAACACAATAGAACTATCATAGTCGATCTGCCATTGAAAGATATTATACAGGTTGGTGCCCAGCAATTTTATGAGCAACCTTTGCATTTCTGGCTTATAATTCAGGGAAGCATTTTTGGCGTTACTTTGCGAATAGCTATTCGGGGGAAGGAAGAATAGCGCTGTAAAGAAGAGCAGCCTGATCATAAAAAAATTATTATTCGACTGTTGCAATAAGTACTATTTTTTCATAACGAACAATTGGATTACACGGCGATGTTTTTTTCTTTTTTGCTAATGACATCACCATATTCGGCAGTTCCGAAACTAAGGTTGATTTCAAGCCCCCCTTTATTTATTAAATAAGGATCTCCTTCCAACTGCTCGGCAAATAACCTGATCAGCTGCAGACCCAGGGAATGCGGATGTTCTATGTCCAACCCCTCCGGTAATCCTTTACCATGGTCCGCAATCTTCAATTGCAATTGCCGGTCTCCGATATATCGGAGTGATATCTGGATGCTCCCTTTTTCATTTTCACCGTATGCATATTTTATAGCATTGGTAATGCCCTCATTCAGGATAAGGCCCAGAGGTACCGATTGCGATATATCCAATTCTATATCCGGAGCCACATCCACCTGGAATTCCATTCTCTCCGTATCGGCCACGCTGCCTCGAATATTATCCACCAGTTCATTTACATAGGAACGCATATTAGTTCGCGTACTGGTATCCGCCTGGTATAATTTCTGGTGAAGGATGGCAATGGCCTGCATGCGCTCGCGGCTTTCCCTGATCGCATCCACCGCAGAGGGGTGGTCCAGAAACTCTGACTGTGCATTCAGCAAACTAATCACCATCTGCAGGTTATTTTTCACCCGGT
>DASSGT010000303.1:0-10561 GCA_035693345.1 Puia sp.
AACATCAAATCAAAAATGGAGGCCTATCCTTCACTCGCGCTGGGGGCGATTGAAATTTCTCTGTATGAAATGATGTGGGGCTATACGATGTTTCCTGCTGGTGGCTTCAGCACAAAACCATATTATATCGCTCGTATAGAAGACAAAAACGGAAACGTCCTGGCCCGTTTTGATACGGAAAGAAAAGAAGTAATCAGTCAGAATACTGCGTACACAATGTGCCGGATGATGCAGGGAACGGTTGATGTGGGTACGGCCGCAGGTATGCGTGATCGACTCGGCCTTGCTGAGATGGGAGGAAAAACAGGAACAACGCAAAACAATACCGATGCCTGGTTCATCGGATACACACCACAATTACTGGCCGGTGTCTGGATTGGTTGCGATGATAATTTTATCCGCCTGGATACTAAACTGGGAGAAGGCGGACGCTCCGCCCGGCCGATCTGGGAATATTTTTATGCAAAAACAGCAGCAGACAAGGATGTGGGATTGAATCGAAAAGCACATTTCGTTCAGCCGGAAAATATGAAGGGTGAAATGATGACGGATTATTATATGAACATCATAGACACAACATCACCCGGAGCGCAGGGAGATAATGAAGGGAACGGAAAAGCAAATCAATACCTCGACACAAGCTCGCCGCATGTGCCCGTTGATTCAAAACTTTCACCCGATGAACAGAAAATATTGGATGAGGCCATCGGCAACAAAAAAAAAGCTGACGCTTTAAAAATCGCCAACCCACCAGAAGAGAAAAAGAAAAAGGGATTTTTTAAAAGATTGTTTGGCGGAAAATAATGGCACCTCTTTATTGAATCTATTCCTTAATATTTTGTGAATAGAGATTTCATACTGTGGAATGGGACCAGACAAGCATCAAAGGGTAAAACCCCGAATATGCGTTGGCTCATGTACATCCTGGTTCCTTCCATTGTCCTCGCTTTCTATTCATACAAAAAGTCTGACAGCCGTCTGCAACCGAAAACGGAAAAAACCGGCAAACAATCTGCAACGAATCCTGTGCATCCACTTTCCTATCCGTCGGATTCCTGGCAGTCGTTTCTCCAGCATCTTCCGACAGAAAACAAACCCATTGTTGATTATAAAGGAAATCAGATCTACAACCAGCAAAAGCATTTTGCCATACTGACCTACGATATTGGCACCACAGATCTGCAGCAATGTGCCGATGCGCTCATACGTTTGAGGTCTGAATATTTATTCAGTCAAAAAAAATATACACAGATCGGATTCCATTTTAATTCGGGAATTTATTATCGTCTGATGGATTATCTCCAGGGCGTTCACCCGATATTCAGGAATGGGCAACAAGTTCTGGTCCAAACAGGCACAGTGTCCGAACTGTCGCATACGTCATTAAGAAAATGGCTCGACATCGTATATACTTATGCAAATACCGTATCACTGTGCAAAGAATTAAAAAAGGCGGATGGACTGCAAACCGGGACCGTCATTATCTTTCCCGGTAATCCCGGCCATTGCTGCATAATCATTGATGAAGCAATTACCGATAAACGGGACACGGTGTACAAATTGGCAGAAGGCTATATGCCGGCACAATCAATGTATGTTCTGTCAAATCCTTTTGAACCGGAGTGGAATCCATGGTATCATTTGGGTAAGGCGGAGATAAATACCGCCTCATGCAGCTTCCGCTCCTATTATCTGAAGAAATTTGAATAGAAAGTGGATGACACTGACCTAATGTTTCCATGATCTTTCACCAAAGGCATAAGTAAGTCCAAGCGAAGGACCGTTATATCCCCATCTGAAATCGCCGGTGATATTTTTTTTGGTTGTCTTGACATTAAAATTCAGACCTGTGTATGCTAGCGCCACGTCCAGTTGTTTGATTAATTTATATATGAAAACAATATCATAAGCGATCAGGCGACCATTAACATTATTGATAGTTAGCGAGAGGTAATCAAAGTCAAGATTTACAGCAAACCGGTTACTAAAAGCATAACCACCCCAAATACCGAGATCTGGCAGGGGGGCCGTAAATCCAAAATTATTATCCGAGCTTAATCCCGAACTCGCGCCATTCAATGAAATACCTGCCTTATTGCCCACAGTATGTGCCCCTATCAAAACACCCACCTCATATGTCGGTTTTTCGATGAAAGCATAACCATAAGAGAACTGGTAAATGGATGTATTAAAATAAGCATTAATAGAACTGTTTATATAATAAGTTTGCTCATTAAATGTAATATCCTTTTGAAGTGTATGGGTTGAACTGCGCTGCATATTATAATAGGTAAGGTTGACACGCGACCGCCTCGATATCCTCCATTGAAAACCCAGCATATAGGTGAATGTAGCTGCATTGAAACCCAGATCTTTTTGAAAATCGATATCGGTACCATCGCTGGTACCTGTCGCACCTACCTCGACTTTCGTATTATTAATAGGCACAAAAAAACCGGCACCGAATTTGAATTTCTCCACCCACCAGGGGGCAACCAGGGAATCTTTTGTTTGGGAATAGCTGAATGAAATGCTGATCAGGAGAATGGTTGTAAGGGCGGTTGCTTTCATGCATGAAATTTTACGGGCTTGACTGGCTTCCTTGGTATTCACTCGCTGATCTGACCAGATCAAATGAGTATTTAAGAGAAGGCTGAACCTTTAAGTGAATGTAATCCTATAAAACAGGTGGGCAAAGATTTAACAGTTAAACACCCTTCAAAAATCCTGACGATATTTTCTTTATTGAATGAAACCGAATAAAGCAATAAGAATCTTCTCTTAAGATCGTTGGGAAAGCCAATATGGATCTTATCAAATGAAGCCGAATAAAGCACATGGACCGTAAACATAAAAAGGCTCTGTATGAGCCTTTTATTTGTTGCGAAGGGAGGGTTCGAACCTCCGTCCGCCAGCTGGCGGATATGAGCCCGTCCCTTATATTTCCTTGATCATTTTCCAGATGAAATCTCTTCCTCTGGATGATTTCAATTCTTTTTCCCGGCGCATCGCGTCCGCTTTGTTGGAGTATTCTTCTAAATACAAAACAATCCAGGGTCTAAATCTACTCGTCCACCCTTTTTTCTCTAGCTGATTGTGAAATAAGAATCTTCTCTTAAGATCGTTGGTAAAGCCAATATAGATCTTATCAAATGAAGCCGAATAAAGCACATAGACCGTAAACATAAAAAGGCTCTTTATGAGCCTTTTATTTGTTGCGAAGGGAGGGTTCGAACCTCCGACCTTCGGGTTATGAGCCCGACGAGCTACCGCTGCTCTACTTCGCGATGTGGACGGCAAATTTACGATCATAAGGACTACCATCCAAACTAATATTGCATTTTCTATCTTTAACGCATGAACGGAAAATTTCTCCTGATTATATTGTTTCTCGCTATTTCCTGCAAACGTGTAAAACAATCCGACGATAGTCTGTATTCAAAACATCTTCAACGAAATGTAAAATTGCATATTTTGCACACACCACCGCCTTCGGACCGTTCACTGTTCAATCTTCTTATTTTAAATGACGGCCAGGATATGGAAAAACTTCATGTGAAGGAAACCCTGGATAGTTTATACAAAGAAGGAAAAATATTACCCCTGGTGATCATTGGCGTGGAAGCAGGCGACCGAATGCAGGAATTCGGAGTCACTGACAAACCGGATTATCTGAATCGTGGCAGCAGGGCTACATTTTATGATGCATTCATCAATAATGAATTATACCCCTACGCAAAAAAGCAATCGGGGGTAAGAAAATTTCAATCCGTCGTGATTGCCGGTTGCTCTATGGGCGGACTCTCTGCATTTGATATCGCCTGGAATCATCCGGATAAGATCAGTAAAGTGGGCGTTTTCTCCGGATCCTTCTGGTGGAGGGATAAAGCATCGGAAGACAGTTCCTATTCTGATGAAAAGAACCGGATCATGTATTCAAAATTAAAGGCTTCAAGAAAAAAACCAGGATTACAATATTGGTTTTATGCCGGTGCTGCAGAAGAAAAGGGAGACAGGGATAAAGACAGTATCATCGATATTATTGATGACACAAAGGATATTATTCAACTCCTGGAAAAGAAAAATGTCGTAGCGCCGGAAGGAATTGTTTATAGGGAATTACCCAATGGTATACACGATTACAGCAGCTGGAGTCAGGTATTTCCTGAGTTTCTGGTTTGGGCTTTTCCATCTCACTAGTTGGCAGTTGGCAGCAGACAGTTGGCAGATTTTTGCTTAAAGTCGATGGGTATTTATTGAAAGTCGACTGTTAAGGTGAACAGTTTAGTGAGCCCACTTCCAGACTTCCAGTCTTCCACACTTCCAAACTTGCATTTAAATCATCTCCCTCTCAAGAACCGGATTCCGCGTGTTCTTTTTACTGGCAAACTCTTTTGCTGCTTTGATGAAAGCAACAAAAATGGGCTGGGGATTTTCTACTGAGCTTTTTAGTTCCGGATGATATTGTACACCGATAAAGAACGGATGATTGGGCAACTCTATAATTTCCACTAATCCGCTTTCAGGATTTTTCCCGCTGGCAATCATACCTGCTTCTTCAAATTGCTGGAGGTATTCGTTATTAAATTCATAACGATGCCGGTGCCTTTCAGAGATCATCGATTTGCCATATATGGTTCTCGCCAGTGTTCCGTCCTCCAGAGAACAGGGATATGCGCCGAGGCGCATGGTTCCACCTTTTACAGTGATCTTTTTCTGATGTTCCATCAGGTCAATGACCGGAGTCGGTGTATCCGCCTGCATTTCTGTGGAATGGGCTTTTGTCAGACCCAGAATATTACGCGCAAATTCTATCACCGCCATTTGCATACCCAGGCAGATACCAAAGAATGGCAGGTTGTTTTCCCTTGCGTACTTCACTGCTGTTATCTTTCCTTCAATACCGCGATGCCCAAATCCGGGCGCCACCAGCAATCCGTCAAGAATACCCAGTTTCTCGGCGACATTTTCACTGGTGATAGACTCACTGTGTACATTCAGTATTTGCACCTTGCATTCGTTCATCGCACCCGCGTGCACAAAGGATTCAAGAATCGATTTGTAGGCATCCTGAAGTTCAATATATTTTCCAATCAGCCCGATACTTACTTTGGATTTGGGGTGACGCAGTTTATCCAGAAACTCCTTCCACTTGGTGAGTTCAGCATCCTGATAATTGGTAATGTTCAGTTTTTTCAGACAGATCAGGTCAAGCTTCTCCTTCATCATGGTCACCGGCACTTCATATATGGTGGAAGCATCAGCCGCTTCTATCACAGCCTCTACTTTTACATTACAAAAAAGCGCTATTTTTTTTCTTATCTCAGGAGAAAGAGGTTCCTCAGTGCGACATACGATCACATCAGGCGTTACACCCTCCTGACTGAGCATACGTACGCTATGCTGGGTTGGCTTTGTTTTTAGCTCCTTGGCGGCTTTCAGGTAAGGGATCAGTGTCAGGTGAATTACAACTACATCTTCTTCTGGTAATTCCCATTGCAACTGACGTACAGCCTCAATAAACGGCAGAGATTCAATATCACCCACAGTACCACCCAATTCCGTGATGATGACATCATACTCATTGCGTGCTCCGATCAGCAACATTCTTCTCTTGATTTCGTCGGTAATATGGGGTACTACCTGAACGGTTTTACCCAGGTAGGCACCCTCTCTCTCCTTATTGATAACGGTCTGGTAAATTCTTCCGGTAGTTACATTGTTTGCCTGTGAAGTAAAAATATTCAGGTACCGCTCATAGTGTCCAAGGTCAAGATCCGTCTCGGCACCATCTTCGGTAACGAAACACTCACCATGTTCATAAGGGTTTAGAGTACCGGGATCAACATTGATATATGGATCAAATTTCTGAATGGTTACCCGGATCCCTCTGGCCTGCAGCAATTTTGCCAGAGATGCTGCAATGATCCCTTTCCCCAAAGAAGAAGTAACACCCCCGGTAACAAAAATATATTTGGCCATAATCTTTAAATTAAGACAACAATAAAATCAGTAAAATGAATTGATATGACCTGTTGAATTACAGATGTAAAACAGTAACCAGAAGGTCATGCAAACCTACGGCAATTTTTTTAATCCTCCGAAACCGGAAAATCAGATTGTGGATAAATGGAGAATAGCGGGCGGGGAAAAACTATTTAACAAGATTTACAAGCATATATTCAGTGCCGGTCTTGTCCTGTGTGACCAGTTTGGGCAATGTCACTGTCCTGACCCCATGCGTAAAAGCCATTTCTCCGGGATGTTTTTCCGATTTATTGATCTTTACGGCATGAAATAAGATGATGATCAGAATCTCTGCTGCTAAAACGTAACTGCTGGATTTGGTTTTCATAGTTTGGATACCTAGCTATTGGCTAAGTGGTTAAGGGTTATGCCTATAACGGTAAATTTCTATCTATATTTTAACAGTTGCAAGTATGGACAGCAACTATTCAGGCATGAACATTATAACTGTCTGATTATCAAAGTGACTTTTAGTCCTGACCTATTTTCTGGTAACTGGCGACCAAGCCCTTGATCAGAGATGAACTAAACCCCCGGTGCTCCATTTCATTGAGTCCTGCAATAGTGCAGCCCTTGGGAGTAGTGACTTTGTCAATCTCCTGTTCCGGGTGGGTTTGTTTCTTGAGAAGCAGCTCTGCAGCCCCTTTTACGGTTTGTGCAGCGATCAGGCTGGCAGTAGCGGCATCAAATCCGATTTCGATGCCACCCTGGATATTGGCCCTTATATAACGCATAGCGAACGCAGTTCCACAGGCACCCAAAACGGTAGCCGCATCCATTAGTTTTTCGTCAATCTTCACCGAACTGCCCAACTGATTGAACATCTCAAGAATTTCCTGAAATTGTTCGTGACCGATATCCTTCGCCGCCAGACAGGTCATACTCTCCCGGATGGCAATCGCTGTATTGGGCATGGCTCTGACGATGGGAACCTGTTCAGGCACATGGGCGGATAAATGTTGAATACTTACGCCGGTAACTACAGAAACCAGGATATGCTTTCCTTTTTTAAAACTGCCCTTCAATTTGGCCAGTACTTCATTTACCTGGAATGGTTTTACCGCGAGCAGGATCAGGGATGCATAGTTGAGCGCGTCTTCATTATTGGAACTAACCATAACACCCTTTCTTTCCAGCGAATGCAATTGATCAACAGAACGGCGGGTAATCAGAATATGACCCGGACTGATATATCCGCTTTGGATCAATCCTTCTGCGATTGCCATACCCAGGTTTCCTCCTCCGATGATGCCGATTTTGTTGATCATTGGCTAATAATAATTTTTATTTGAAAGATAATTTTTTACATAGTCCGTTACGCCACCTTCCAGTGAATAAAATGGTTCCATATAACCGGCTGACCGGAGTTTTTCCATTTTGGCTTCTGTAAAATACTGATATTTGTCGCGAATGTCTTCGGGCATGTCAATAAATTGAATCTGTACAGGTTCACCCGCACCTGAAAAAGTAGCCCGCACCAGATCCTCGAAACTCCTGGCTTTTCCGGTACCAAGATTAAATAATCCACTCGGTAGTTTCTTTTCAAAATTTTCCATCAGCCAGAAACAGACTTTCAGAATATCCTTCACATAAATAAAATCACGTAACTGCTGGCCATCTTTAAAGTCCGGACGATGTGATTTAAAAAGTTTTACGGTTCCGTTATTTTTAATCTGTTTGAATGCATGCCAGATCACACTGGCCATCCGGCCTTTATGATATTCGTTCGGACCATAGACATTGAAAAACTTCAGTCCGGCCCAAAACGGTGGGTGGCTTTGCTGAACAATGGCCCATTTGTCAAATTCATTTTTTGAAATGCCATAAGCATTCAGAGGTTCCAGCCGAAATGGCAACTGATGATCGTCGCTATAGCCCAAATCACCGGATCCATAGGTAGCAGCAGATGAAGCATAAACCAGAGGTATCTGCTTGAGCATGCAATAATCCCATACTCGTTGCGAATATTCCAGATTCAGGCGTTCATGAACAGCATAATCAAATTCCGTCGTATCCGTTCTGGCGCCCAGATGAAAAATAAATGAGATGGACGGCTTCTTTTGTTCAAGCCAGTGAAAAAAATCATCCCGCTCAACCTGATGAGTAAATTTTTTTCCTTTCAGATTATTCACTTTATCAAGCCGGCTGAATTCGTCCACCAGGATCAGGTGTTCGAATCCTTTTTCATTCAGAAAACCAACCAGGCAACTGCCGATAAACCCTGCAGCACCTGTCACCACAACGGAGGAAGATTGGGTCATGCTTCTACTTTTGATTCAACTAAATTTTTCAGAGGAAGATCCGGTTATACGTCCGCTAAAGACGAAATTTATTCATCACTGAAGTTCCGGCTATGCTTCTGAATTTTTTTTTTATCAGATGAAGTTCTGTTTATGCCTCAACGATTGATTCCATTTCTTTTTCAATGGCAGTATCATATTGATATTTCCATTCGCGGATATTGCCCCAGTTGTCCCCGTTAATTTGAATATTGGCAGCAGTTACCTCACCAAGATTTTCGAGCGGCATTCCTTCCATGGCTTTTTTAAATGAAGGGAGTTTCTCATTCCTTACTGAGACCACGACCCTGCTTTGTGATTCTCCAAACCAGTATGCATCCCTGCGTATGGATTTATTCTGACAGGAAACAGAGAAACCCAGATTCTTATGAAAACCGCATTCTGCCAGGGCCACAAACAATCCCCCTTCCGCCACATCATGCGCCGATTCCACCAGGCCATGTTGAATGCAGGAAAGTAATTTTGTCTGTAAAATATATTCCTCCTCCAGATCAAAATGAGGAGCCGGACTGTATTCAACTCCATGCACCGCGTGTAAAAACGCAGATGAATGAATATCATTTCTTGATTTTCCGATCATGAAAATCTGATCACCGGGTTGTTTGAAATAAAGAGTCATTTTTTTCTTTGTGTCTTCCAGCAATCCAACCATGCCAATGGTGGGAGTCGGATATACAGCCCCGTCAGGATGCTGATTGTAGAAACTCACATTCCCGCCGGTTACCGGCGTATCAAATTTCAGACAGGCTTCGCCCATGCCTTTTACAGCATTTACAAATTGATAATAAACTTCGGGGTCATAGGGATTCCCAAAATTCAGACAGTTTGTAACTCCCAGCGGAGTAGCTCCCGAACAGACCAGGTTACGGGCTGCTTCCGCCACGGCAATCATGGCACCTTTATAAGGATCTGCAAATACGTATCGGCTGTTACAATCGGTCGTCATGGCAATCCCCTTTTTTGTTCCGAGCACAACGACGATCGCCGCATCCGAAGGTTCATTCGTGGAAGTATTCGCTGCGCCTACGGTGCTGTCATATTGTACGCTGATCCATCGTTTGGATGCAATCGACGGAAGACTGATCAGTTCCGCCGCAACATTCTTCAGATTTTCCGCAATGGTTTCCGGAATGGAGCCCTCATCGAAAGATTTTATTTTTGCGAAATAGGCAGGCTCTTTATACTCCCGGGTATACTGGGGTGCACCGCCACCCAGCACGAGTTCTTCTGCCGGAATACGGGCTTCCAGTTTTCCATGGTGATAAAAACTCAATAAAGTATCGTCTGTTACTTCCCCAATATTTGAACAGGGCAGATCCCATTTTTCAAAAATGTCCAGCACCTCCTTCTCTTTCCCCTTCTCCACCACCATCAGCATTCGCTCCTGGCTTTCGCTGAGCAGAAGCTCCCAGGCTTTCATACCGGTCTGACGGGTCGGAACCTTATCCAGATCAATATGCATTCCCACACCACCTTTCGCACTCATCTCAGCTGTCGAACAAATGATACCCGCCGCCCCCATATCCTGCATGCCCACGACGGCACCGGTTTCGATTACTTCCAGGCAGGCCTCCAGCAATTTTTTTTCCTGAAACGGATCCCCTACCTGCACCGCCGGAAGTTCCTGCACTGATTCTTTGGTGATATTGGCCGACGCAAATGAAGCACCGCCGATCCCGTCTTTTCCCGTAGCGCTGCCGACAAAGAAAACAGGGTTTCCCTTTCCGAGTGCTGTTGCGGAAATCGTTTTACCCTTTTTTACAATACCCACACTCATGGCATTCACGAGTGGATTGGTATGATAACATTCATCAAAATAAATTTCTCCTCCTACAGTAGGAACACCAAAACAATTTCCATAATGACCAATCCCGTGAACCACACCGGCCAGCAGATGCTGGGTCTGCGGATCATTTAATTTTCCGAATCGTAAAGAATTGAGAGAGGCAATCGGACGCGCACCCATGGTAAAAATATCCCTATGTATACCACCGACACCTGTAGCCGCCCCCTGGAAGGGCTCAATGGCCGAAGGATGATTATGTGATTCAATTTTAAAAACGACACCGAGGCCGTCGCCGATATCCATCAGTCCCGCATTTTCTTCACCCGCTTTCACGAGCATTTTTTTTCCCTCTCTCGGAAGGGTTTTTAGCCATCGGATAGAATTTTTATAGCTGCAGTGTTCACTCCACATAGCACTGAAAGCACAGAGCTCCGTAAAATTCGGAGTG
>DASSGT010000304.1:0-4046 GCA_035693345.1 Puia sp.
AAATTTTTTCATGAAATTATTTCGCATTCTTTTTCTGATAAATAACTGAAATGACAATTTTTCAAGCTCCTTTGTAATGGCATAACCCTTGATTGCCATTTCAGCGACAATAAGTTTATAAACCATTTAAAACATGCATTTTATGAACAGCATCATCAAAAAGGACAATGGTCGTCAGCCGGCCACTTTTGGAAGCGTTGTCGACCGGATCTTTCAAAATAATCTGGAAAGATTTTTTGACGAAGATTTTTGGAGCACCGGGTCTTCTGACAGAGGCAAGGGATATGGTAATGTTCCGGTAAATATCCGTGAAACAGACAAATCCTTTGAAATGGAACTATATGCACCCGGATTACAAAAAAGCGACTTTCACCTGGATATTGAAGGTGATATGCTGACCGTTTCCTTTGAAAACAAAACAGAAAATAAAGAAGAGGATAAACAGAAAGGATGGTTCAGGCAGGAATACAGGATGCAAAGCTTCTCACGCAGCTTTTCGCTGGGAGATACAGTCGATCCCGCAAAAATTGCAGCACGTTATGAGAATGGAGTTTTATATCTGCAGCTCCCAAAAAAAGAGCATGCCCAAAGAATTTCACGTTCTGTGGAAATCCAGTAACAGATCTGTAACGAAAGGCGGGCAGGGAGTTCCTTGCCCGCTTTGTTATCTGGTAGTGCCATCATTTCCAATATAGTCTTCGAAACGAGCCAAGCCTTTTAATCCGGCACTTTCACCATGATATTTTTAAAATGCACTTCACTTTTAGGATCATGCCCCTGTAAGGCGAAAGTACCGCTGGAAAGAAAATGACCTTTTTGTCCCGGCGCTGGTTTGTAGTCTTCGGGTTCCGTATAGTCAACTACTATTTTGTCGTTGATTTTTATAACAACATGTTTGCCCTCCACCTTCACGTATTCCGTGAACCATTCCATATCCTTCACATAGGTTTCCTTAATATTAACTACATCATATAGGCTACCCGTACGTTTCCAGTCTGTATGCGAATTGTTCACCTGCACTTCGAATCCCTTCTCGGGCCAGCTGCTTTCCTGGTATTGTGTATGAAAATAAATACCCGAATTCGCGCCTGGATACGTCATTACATCCACTTTCAGTTCGAAATTTTTAAAGTCATGATTTTTATAGTCGCCTTCGTAAAACAAATGTGCCGTGGGGCCATGCACGACGATCTGTCCATCTTTTACAGAGAATGTACTTGCGTTCTCTCCAACTTTCCATCCGTTCAGCGAATGGCCGTCGAATAGCGAAACCCATTCCGCGGAAGAGGAATTTTTAATACGGAAAGCACAGAGTACGACCAGAAAGAATGCCAGCCATAACCATTTTTTCATATGTGGTATTTTTTTAAATGTCAAGATACCGTGAAAATAGGAAGTACCCTCAGGGTTCAACCAAAACCGCATCATTTTTGTTTTACTGTATATATGTTAACTCTCTTTGATGATACCGGCCTGTTTAATTCCGGGGATCTGAAAATTACCCATTTTAATATCCCGGATGCTGAACTGACGCTCTATGAACATTTCTTCAACCGTGAAGATTCCGACTTCTATTACCGCACTCTGATGGATGAAACACCCTGGAAACAGGAACCCATCACCATTCATGGCAAGACGCATCCAACACCGCGACTGACCGCATGGTATGGGAAACGCAGGGGCGGTGAGATTATATATCCGATCACACCCACTCTCGAAACAATCAAAGAAAAAATAGAAAAAGAAACATCCATCCATTTTACCAGCGTGTTGCTGAATTTATATCGCACGGGGCAGGACAGTGTTTCCTGGCACCGGGACCATGAAAGGGAATATGGCGCCAATCCCGTCATCGGATCGGTGAGTTTTGGAGAGACCCGCCCTTTCCGGATCCGGCATAAATATCGAAAGGACGTGGATCAACTGGAGATTCTGCTCAACCACGGAAGCTTTTTGCTGATGGCCGGACCCATGCAACATTTATGGGAACACCAGATTCCAAAAACTTCAAAAGATATAAAGCCGCGGATCAACCTGACTTTCAGAATCGTTCAATGATTGTACATTGTGCATAAGAATCATGAGATGCTTATGAACATTTCTCAACAGATATGGCCGAGAAGAAAATTTATCATCAATGTAGCAGGAATGGGCGCAGCAACTATGTTGCACCCGTTATTATTGTCAAACGATCATCAGGGCGACCCGCGTGTAAATGAAATTGTATCCAAAACAATTGGCATTGATACACACAATCATATTGATGTTCCGCTTAATGCTGCAGAACTACCCGGACCAGGCGTTGACCTTGCAGGCGACATGAAGAAGTCTGGATTGTCGGCCATCTGCATGACCTTTGCGGTCGATTACCAAAAGCTAACTAAAGCGGGAGAAGCCTACGAAAGATTTACGAACGGATTGAATGCAATGGACGAAGTGCTGAAAAACAATCAGATGAAGCGTTCCCTGAATCTGGCTGACCTGGAAGATGCACATAAAAAACACCAGCCTACCGTGATTCAATCGGTCGAGGGCGGCCACTTCCTGGAAGGGAAATTGGACAGGCTTGACATCGCGTATGGCCTGGGCCTGCGACAACTTGGATTATTACATGACAGCGATGCCACTGTGCCGTTGGGTGATGTTTATACAAACCCCGCACAATGGGGTGGGCTCACATCATTCGGAGTAGATACCATCAGAGAATGTAACAAGCTGGGCATCCTTGTTGACCTGACCCACTGCAGCAATGAAACAATAAATGCTGCATTGAAAGTAACGGGAGAGCCTGTAATTATTTCGCATACCGGTCTCGATACACAACTGGGACAGAACGAAGCCATGGCGAAAATGATGCGACCCAGACTCATCAGCAAAGAACAGGCAAAAATTGTTGCGGGTGCAGGAGGTGTGATTGGCGTGTGGACACATCTTTCAGATTCTCCTTTGGAATATGCTCAAAATATTCGCGCTATGACTGATGTAATAGGTGTTGACCATGTGTGTATTGGCACTGACACCAAGATGACGCCTTCCTACAATCCCCGCGGCAATCCTCCAAGACCTGGTGAGCGAACAAATGATGCTTGGCAAAATCAGAAAGTTGGATTCTATTATGCAGTTGTCGCTGCGCTGTTAAAGACTGGTTTCACTGAGGATGAGATCGGGAAAATAGGGGGCGGTAATTTTCTTAGGATATTTCAGGCGGCAACTGCGGGGCATTAAAAACTTGTTTACTCCGAAAATTCCATATCTGTTTACTGAATTGTATTCACTTGAAATAACGTTACACTTTCCGTATCAAAATCGAACAGTTTTCATTCTTATACAACCCGAATGGCTTGATTGCGAGGGTCCTGTATTTATTTTTTCATCTCCCGGAAAATCACATCCATTAATCCCTCCTTTGGTCTGTCCAAGCGCATCTCCCAAAAGAAAATTCCGTTGAGCTTTTTATCCTTTATATATTTTACTTTGGCGGCCACTGACCGCTCGTCGTCGTAGGTGATGAAAACATTGTTCTGATCATTGTATTTGTAAGCTGCCTTTGCCACTGAATCAAAATGCGAAATATATCCCTGATCATCCGTGTATTCTTTACGGATATCCTTCATCGTTATAAATTTTTGAAAGACGGCGGGTTGATTCAATCCATCGGCGTGGTTTTCCAGTATCTTATATTCGCGTCCGAAGAAAGCAGAGCCGATACAAATTTTATTATGCGGAATTTTTAACGAGTCCAGATAACGCATTCCGTGATCCGCTGACGCAGTTTGCCAGCCGGTAGAATAGAGCGGAGTATGATGTCCGGAATAATGTGTCTTGCTGCCGATCAGATCATAGGTCATCAGATTGATACGGTCAATATAGGGTACAATATCCTTCAGATCAAGCGAACCTTCAAGAAAGGGCGAAACCCCTGCACAGATGACGCTAATCTCTTTTGATTTTCCCAGTTTTTTCCTCAGGGTCTGAACCAAAGATGTGAAATTTACTTTGTCTTCCACTTTGAACGGATGTTCGGGATAAGCCGCCAGTGACGGGAA
>DASSGT010000305.1:0-2937 GCA_035693345.1 Puia sp.
TGTATTGGGCAATTCACGGATACCATTTTTCTGAAAAAGAGACTTGTTATAAATGGTCATGAATGGATTCACCTTCCAGGGAACCTGATAGATGTGTCCGTCCACAGAAGTAATTTCCCTGATTACCGCAGAATCACAGCGCTCATGAATAAACTGAAGAAATCCTTTTAAAGTATCCAGGGCAATGAGTACACCCGCCCTTGCAAACATCTCCACATTTCCCTGCCACATGTTTGCATAAATATCGGGTGTGGTCTTACCCACGACCGCAGCAAGTATCACTTCTTCACTTGACTGCCCTTCCGGTACGGGTTGCAGGTGAACCGTATTGCCGGGATGTGTATGGTTCCATTGATCAGCCACAGAAATGCACAGATCTATTTCGCGCGGATTATTGGCGCACCAGAAAAGCAATTGTTCATCCTGCCTTTTATGCGTCCTGCAGGAGCACAAAAGAAAAACGAAACCCAACCATATCCTTGAGGCAAAAGACATAGGTATGACATAATGGTGGCTGACGGATGATTTCGTCGGAAGAAATCACATCCGGAAAAAATCAAAAGAACCCCCGCAATGCTTCGGCACATTGCAAGGGGTTGCTTATTTGAACTACAAAACCTGCTACTACTGAGTCTTTTGATTGTTGAAAATAGATTGTACCTGCGGTCCTGTCAATGCAATATTATAGAACATCACATCGTCGATATCACCCTTCCAGAATCCGCCGTAGTTCACATAATTCGGGCTGGCCGGATCGGTAGAATATGCGCTGGTTGGCAGATCTGAACCAATGGTAAGATTTGGTGGTGCAGTCAGGGTGATCGGTGTACCGGGCACATTTGTCCATTGTTTAACCGGTGTACCGTTTATATAAAAATCTTCTTCTCCTGGTTTAAATGTCACCACGAGATGATACCAAGTCGTTCCGGGTGTAATGGCCGTTCCGGCATCATCACGATCATAATAGGTAGTATCCGGAGGTGTTGCATTGGCTTCAAATGCATGAACGGTAAAGAAAGGAAGGCTTGGCTGTGTCTGGAATTTCCATCCGTTCCAGCGGTTCAATGAAATCAGATAGCAATCGTTTTTGTTGACCGTACGTCCTGCGGTATCCTGTCTGGCCCAAAGGCTAATGGTCATCTGCTGCGGGTTAAAGGCAGTGCTAAATGGAATTTCGATATTTCCGTTCTGGTCAAAATGATATGCTTTGTTTGCATTTCCAAACCGGTCGTTTGTAAGTACCGGTGTTCCTGCTCCAAAATAAGCGGCTCCCTGTTTGACGGTTCCGTTATGTCCGTTTCCGGAGGAATCATTGGCATTGCCATTGAACTTCCAGTAAGCGATGAGGTTGGCAGCAGCAATTTCAGTAATATAAGTACCCTTATAGTTTGATGTTGCTGCGTTCAGGTTGGCTGCTGCATTATCAAGTTCCGACTGGGTGGATGTGGTACTGTTTAAGATGGTGGTTGCTGAAGCGATGGCGGTATTCAGCGCTGCTTTTGAACCAACTGTGTATTGGCCGGGTTTGGTTCCCTCGGTTGTATTATTGATATACCAGTTCGCTGAATCTATTGCCTTCTGCAGATTCGCTTTGTTTGTAACAGGAGGCGGAGGTGCTGAATTGCTGCTCTTACTGCAGGAACTTATAAAAACCATTAAGGACAGGCTTATGAGTGCCGCCATGGTAATAATCTTGACCCGGATCGTTGATTTCATGATTGCTTAATTTTTGTTGTATTTAAAAAAACTTTAAAATTTTATGGGTGTAATGCTTTATCGGTATCTCTTTCTGTCTGCGGAATGGGAAAAGTTTTGTTTACATCATAGTTGAATCCCGGACTATTACTCATGGCCTGTGTGGCATAGTCTTTACCCCATCGGATCACATCAAAATAGCGGTGGAATTCAAATCCCAGTTCAACTCTTCTTTCATGCTGGATGGACTGAAGCACATCGGCCTGGTTGGTGTAGGTTACCGGTGGTAAAAGATCCGCCGGGATCACCGGATATCCAGTCAGCGTGGTGTCATAGAGATAACTATTCCGCGCACGTGTTCTAACTGCATTTAACGGGACCACAGCTGCACCGGGATTTCCGGATGCGTTGAGTGCTTCGGCATAAAGCAGTAATAAATCGGCATAACGAAGCGCCAGGTAATCGCAGCTGCCGTCACCTTTCAGACTGATAGGCACCTGAGAAAAAGGCTGCTGATATTTTCGTGTGAGGTAACCGGTGGGAGACCAGGAGGCGCTAAACGTTTCGCCATTAAACCAGGCAGCACTGTCCATTCCCACCGTATAATTTAAACGCGGGTCGGCAACACCCGCCGGGGTCACTTCAAACTCGGATACAAAACTCTGCGTGGGCGCATTAAAAAAATATCCATTATCTACAGCCGGAGCAAACCACTGGTTTAATGCATTCCCTGTCTTTGGCACCTGGTTGCCAAGCATCTGTACTTCAAAAATTGATTCTGAATTATTTTTAAAATTCGCACTGAAATTTTGAGAATACAGTGGCATTAGACTGTATACATTACTATTGATCACCTGTTGTGCTGCTACGATGGCGGAATCCCATTTCTGCTGAAACACATACACTTTTGCCAGCAGGGCGGTTGCTGCACCACTGGTTGCGCGTCCTACATTTGTTTTATCGTCGGTAGATGTAGAGCCATTATAAATCTGGGGCAGCACTCCGGCTGCGGACGTCAAATCAGGTTCTATGACAGAGACATAAATATCAGCGGCAGGTGACTGGGCAATCTGCAACTGATTTGCATCGAGTGGTGCAAGAACCACCGGTACATCTCCGAAAATATTGATCAGCGTAAAATAGTACCAGGCGCGCAGAAATCTTGCTTCTCCAATAATCCTGGATTGAAGTGTTGCGTCCATATTAATGGCAGGCACTTTTGCAATGACAAGATTACAACGG
>DASSGT010000306.1:0-7906 GCA_035693345.1 Puia sp.
TTTGCATATTTACCAGTCTGCTATTTGATCCAGTAGGGTATTGATTCGTTTTTTAGTTTCCTCTTTACCCAGCGCCGACGCGATTTCAAAAACCGGCGGCCCCATTTTTTCACCTACCAACATGATGCGAAGAGGTAGTTGAAGCTCCCCCGGTTTAATGCCCTGGACATTGGCCAGATCTTTAAAAACAACTTCGAGATCAGCGGCGTTCCAATTATTGATGCTTGCAATTGTATTCGAATAGGATTTAAAGAACGCAGTTTTGGCAGCATTCCATTTCGGTTTCAGGGATGCCAGATCCCATTGTTTTGGTGCAGAAAAAAAGAACCAGCCTTGCGTATAGAATTCAGGTAACAAATGACAACGGTCCCTGATCAGCATAATAACAGATCGGAGATATATCTCATCGGGTATACGAATCTGCTGGTCATTAAAAATTTTTCTGACTAAACCGCTAAGCTCATCTATGGGTATTTTCCTTATCCATTCCTGATTAAACCATTTTGCTTTTTCGAAATTAAATTTAGCGCCGGCTTTATGAACGCGCTCAATGGAAAACTTTTCTGTCAGTTCTTCAAGAGAATAAATTTCCTGCTCAGTTCCATCATTCCACCCGAGTACTGCCAGCATGTTCACGAATGCTTCGGACAGAAATCCTTTTTCACGGAAGCCGGAAATGGTTTCACCGGAAACCGGATCGGTCCATGCCATAGCAAAAATTGGAATGCCCAGGCGTTCTGAATCCCTTTTGCTGAGTTTCCCATTTCCATCGGGCTTCAATATTAAAGGGAAATGAGCCCAGGCAGGCATATTCGCTTCTCCAAACAGGTGTCTCCACAGTAAAACATGTACAGGCGCACTGGGGAGCCATTCTTCACCCCGGAATGCATGGGTTATCTGCATAAGAAAATCATCTACTACCACGGCAAGGTGATAAGTCGGCATACCATCCGCTTTTAGTAAGACCTTATCATCGACTAGAGAAGTATTAAATTCAACCCGACCACGAATCATATCATTCAAATGAAGAATTTCATTTTCCGGCATTTTAATCCGGATAACATAGGGGGTTTTGTCCGTCAATAATTTTTCCGTTTCCGCCGTTCCAAGACTGAGCGAATTGCGCATATACATCCGGGTTCGATGATCATATTGTGGAGAAGGATTGGCGTCGGTCCGGTGACTGGTTCGCATGACATCAAGTTCTTCTGCTGTATCAAATGCGTAATAGGCCCAACCGTTTTTAACTAACTCTTCGGCATATTCACGGTAAATTTCTTTTCTTTCACTTTGGCGGTAAGGCGCATAAGGGCCTCCTTTTAACGGACTTTCATCCGGCTCAAGACCACACCAGTTCAGGGTTTCGTAAATGTACTCTTCTGCGCCGGCCACAAACCGGTTTTGATCAGTGTCTTCGATGCGCAAAATGAAATCCCCCTGGTGTTGTTTGGCAAACAGGTAATTGTATAAAACAGTACGTACACCACCCAGGTGCAAGCCGCCTGTGGGACTCGGTGCAAAACGCACCCTGACCTTTTTTTCCATGGAGAGCAAAGATAATCAAAGAGCCTGCAACCCGGATCAGGGCCAACCAGCAGGAACCTATTTTTGTTAAAGCGCCTGGCACCCGTTGCAATATGAAGCCTGAAATAGTATATTCACCTGTGAAATTTTACGTAACCATTTTATGCTTACTTCTGAGCCAGATTACCCGCGCCCAGGAGATAACCTACGACAATGTTTACGTTGACTATGATTCAGCCATTGAATATAAGAACCTCAGAATAATACCTATCCGTCCGAAAAATGGATTCGGAAATAATGCCCCTCGTGCTATTTCACTGAGCCAGGCAGTGAAGAAGGGGATTGCAACCATTTCTGAAAGAGGTACTGCCTCAACAGAGAATGTGCATTTTCTTCGAATAAATAATCATTCTGATCAGATGATTTATATTTCATCGGGTGAATTGATTTCAGGAGGCAGGCAAGACCGCATCTTTACTCAGGATACTTTATTAGAACCCAATGGCAAGGACCAATATGTATCAGTCATGTGCGTCGAAGAACTCAGATGGAGTGACAAAGAAAAAAAGTTCTCTTATCAGAATTATGCGAATCCGGATCTGAGAAAGGTAGTAGATATAAATAAGAATCAGGTTTTGATTTGGCGTGAAATTAACCGGCAGTTGGGCCAGGGTCAGATTCCCAGTAAAAGTTCAGCCTACCTGTCGCGGATAGCGGATAAAAAAATGATGCAGTTAAATGATGAGTACTATAATTTCTTTAAGGAAAGATTTAAGTCTGCCGACAGTACGATTGTTGGATTCGTTTGCATGAGTGGAGACAAGGTAATCGGTGCGGATATTTTTGCTTCGACCTATTTATTTTATAATCAGCTCGATCCCTTGTTGAAGGGCTATTGCGACCAGGTGGTATATACTGGTAAACCGCTTACAATCACGCGCGAAGATGAAAAAATCTATATGGATAAACTGCTGACTGATAAAATTACTCAGGAGCAGTTTTTAAAAGATAATGGCAAGATCTTCCGGCAACACGGTCAGGTTATACATATCAATAGCTTCTGAGTAACTTTGGGTATGTTTTATTTTACAAAAACGCCCTTCTGGCTGAAAATGTTATATCCCACCTGCCTCTGGAATTATAAGCCGGGGAAAAAAGACAAAATAATATATCTCAGTTTTGATGACGGTCCACATGGCGCTGCCACTCCTTTTGTGTTGGATGAGCTGAAGAAATATAAAGCCAGGGCAACATTTTTCTGCATAGGGAAAAATGTGCAGGCAGAAACTTCTCTATATAAAAGAATTCTGATGGAGGGTCATCGTGTAGGCAATCACACCCAAAATCACCTGAATGGATGGAAGACAGAGAATAAAATATATCTGGAGAATATTGAAAAAGCACGGGAACTCATCGATTCGGATTTATTCAGACCACCTTATGGAAAGGCCACCGCTTTTCAGATACGAAACCTGATCGATAAACTTCATTATAAGGTAGTGATGTGGGATGTGCTGGCAGGCGATTTTGATCCGAAAGTAAATGGTATACAGGCAGCCAACAGAGTCATTCAAAATTCGAGGTCGGGAAGCATCGTTGTTTTTCATGATAGTGCCAAGGCTTTTCAGGTTTTACAAATCGCCTTACCGATTGTAATGGCGTATTTTTCCAATGCGGGATTTTCATTTGAAACGATAAAATAATTATTGAAAAGCGGAAAATATATGGCCGGCATGTCGTTAAAAAAAATTGGGCCGGGGTAGACACCCTGGCCCGTTTTTAATCCGTACCCTATGAAAACTGATTTAAAGGTAGAACTTTTTTTGATTCACCAAACATATTTCACAGATAACCATGGGAATACATGCGGTCAACCTCACAGGAGGATGAACCATATCTGGCAAAGGATGTAAATTGTAATTGGGCCTGGTGTTTCTCCGTGCCTGCTATTTTTTTTAAATAATTCACCTTTTCCGGGAGGACCCTCATCTCAAATTTATATGGAACTGATTGATACACATTGTCATTTATACGACCAGGCACTGATAGGGGATATTGAAAATATCCTGCAAAGAGCTATGTCGGCGGGTGTAACCCGGTTCTATCTTCCCGCCATTGACTGGCAAAGTGAAGCCGCCATGCTGGAACTTGAAAGCCGTTTTCCGAACATTTGTTTTGCCATGCAGGGTCTGCACCCCGGTTCGGTGAAATCTGACTTCAGGGAGGCCCTGCAACATGTTGAACAAAGTCTTACTGACAGGCGGTTCGCGGCGATTGGAGAAATCGGTTTGGATTTTTATTGGGACCGGAGTTTTGAAAAAGAACAATACCTGGCTTTTCATCAGCAGGTGAAATGGGCGATTTCTTTAGACATGCCCATTGTCATTCACTCGCGAGATTCTATCGAACAGACCATTCGGGTGGTCCGGGAAAACCAGAAAGGAAATCTTCATGGTATTTTTCATTGTTTTAATGAAGATGAAAGTGCAGCGAAAGAAATCGTTGATCTTGGCTTTTATCTGGGTATTGGCGGTACAATAACTTATAAAAAGAGCAAACTGCCTGAAACATTAAAATATATACCATTGGAGCATATTGTCTTGGAAACGGATGCACCGTACCTGCCGCCTGTGCCTTATAGAGGCAAATTAAACGAGAGCAGTTATATCATTTATATGGCTCAAAAGTTAGCCGAGATCAAAGACCTCAGTATCGAAGAAGTTGCAGCCAAAACAACGGAAAATGCAATGAGAATTTTTCAAAGGCCTGCAGGTTGATTGAATACCAGACACCAAAAACCGGTTACTATCGATTATTTAAAAAGATTCTAAACCTATGTTTTGAAGTCTTATTTTTGCGGTCCTTTAAGCGGAAGGAGAGGTGTCCGAGTGGTTGAAGGAGCACGCCTGGAAAGTGTGTATAGTGGAAACGCTATCGCGGGTTCGAATCCCGCCCTCTCCGCAAAAATATAGATCAAACTATGAGCCTTTTAAGCACTGTGTTTAAAGGCTTTTGCATTTTTGGCCATTGTTTAGTTTGATTATAATATCTTCATCTAACCAACGTAGATTATAAGCCCACTCCATAACAGAACCCTTTTATAAATACTTATCATCAGTCTCATACCAGTTTATAATGAAGAGATCCTGTTATAACGCGGGTAAAACGATCCTTGCGATCTGGCAAAAGAAATAATGAATTTCAAATTGACGGATATTAAAAAATGGTTGATATGGATATTTGCCACGCTGGCGATAATTATCATATATCAAATTTCATATGGTTTTGCCACCCTGCAACCCTCTAATATCAGCTGGCTAATGACTGTTCGGCATGACTGGGGTACACATTACCTGGGTTGGGCTTTTTATAGAACCGAACCATGGCATTTCCCGTTGGGAAAAGTAACCGGATATAATTATCCTGCCGGGACCAATGTTGGATTTACCGACTCAATTCCTTTACTGGCTATTATCTTTAAATTATTTGCCCCATGGCTCTCGGGTGATTTTCAATATTTCGGAATATGGCTGTTTCTCTGTCATTTGCTTGCGGGGTATTACACTATCCTACTATTCAGGCTTTTCAAAGTAAACTGGGTAATTACGCTTGCGGGTGTGATTTTTATTGTTTCTAATCCTGTGCTGGCATACCGTGGAATGCATCCGGCGCTGTGCGGTCACTGGATTTTAATCGCATGTATTTATTTTTATTTCCTTAATATAAAAACGACCCATTGGAGAAAAATACTTTTGTATCAGTTCATCTTATTAATTTTTAGTTCTGTAATTAATCCTTATTTATGTTGGATGGCACTGGGCTTTTCATTTGCAACTCCTTTTAGACTTTGGTTCTACGATAAATTGATTAGCTGGAAATATTTAATTTCCTACCTCCTGATTTCTCTGTTTTCCGTTTGGCTTCTCTGGTTTATGACCGGAATGATAAGTTTTAGCAGAAAGGAAGGTTTGTGGATAAATGGTTCCTATGGTTTGTATGGGATGAATTTAAATTCTCTTTATAATCCGGGTGGATATTCTTCTATTTTGCCTCAGTTAAAGTGGGTGAGCTGGCATCAATACGAGGGATTTATGTACCTCGGTGCAGGGATGTTGTTTCTTATTCTTATTTTATTTTTATACTATGGTTTCAATTTCGTCACACGCAAATTAAATAGAAATGAATCGGCGACAAGCTTGTCCGCTAATCAAATTAAACTCAGACCACTGCTTGTTTTAATAATCCTTTATGCCATTTTTTCTATTACCCTGGTTTTTACTTTTAACGATAAAGTGCTATTTAGAATTCCGGCTCCGGGATTTTTTAAACAGCTGGAGGAAATTTTTCGGGCAAGTGCCAGATTTTTTTGGATGCCTTATTATGTAATTATTCTGTTCTCGATAATTTCACTTGCGAAGGCCAAACTCAACCACGTGATAACATCTTGTCTGATTGTACTTGGACTGGTCATTCAACTTTATGATATCAACCGGTTGTTAACAGGCAGGGACTTGTCCTATGGTACTTATAAACCGCCGATGGATAATGAAGACTGGATATATCTTATGCGGCAGTTCGATGAAGTGCTTTTCTTTCCTGCCTTTACTTCTCCTGGAATCAGATCTATGGATTATCAGGACTTCTCTTATCTGGCTTTAAAGGCGGGAAAACCTGTAAATCTGGCCTACGTAGCGCGGGAAGATACACGCGCAATGCAACGATTCAGCGACAGCCTGACACGCGTGGTGCAATCCGGGATATTATCACCCCACGCTTTATATATAACAAACGCTGAAAATTTAAAATATTTTTCATTGGCATTTCAGATGGAGACAGCCTGGATGTCTTCCCTGGATGGCTGTTATTACATAGTCTCCAATACAGCGAAAAACGATCAACTGGATTCATTTGCAAATAAATTGAATGCACTAAAAAAAGCAAAACTCGACAGGGCTAAGATTAAAGCCGGCAATAGAAATGAATTTTCAGAGTCAACCAAACTGCCGGAATCCGGCTTGAATTCGATTCGCTATAATCTGGAATCCGACAGCATCGGACAGCAGGTTATAAAAGCACAAGGATGGGCATTTATTGAAAATTCTCAAAATAATAAGGGGGATTCTGTCTTTTTCACTTTGAACTCACAAGAAAGGTTTTATATGGCAAGCGCAAGTTTGTTCAAAAGACCGGATATAACCAGCGGTTTTAAAGGGCAATACCTGGATGATGCAGGATTTGTTTTCCTGGCATTTACCGATAATGTTGAAACGGGAAAATATGAGTTAGGATTGGCGATCAAGAATGCAAAGGGACAATTCATTTATCAGCCAATTGGGGAAAAAGTTATTATAAAAAATAATGAATAGATTATAATAGTTGAATGCGACCAGCCATTCGATTTCCCATAATCTCAAATAGTCAAATTCTCCGATTTTCTCCGGACTTTGTCCATGTCCGGGCTGTGATAAAGGGCTTCAGGTATAGTGGCCAGTCTGGACGGATGAACCTGATCTCCCAATCCATAAAACTTTTGGAAACTCATGATCAAAGGTTTCCATTTATCAGGGTTTACGCGATTGAAAGAGCCTTTCATCAAAATAGCCTGATCAAGATATACACGCAAAATACGGAATTCAAAAGTCATTATTTTTCCTTTCTGATTTTCATCATCCTCGGCTATGGAATGAGTTGCCTGCAGTTCAGCTTCCATTTGAACCGGACATTCCTGAATCCTGGGTGCTGTGACCATTTCTGAAGGAACATCGGTCAGGTTTGCCATTCCGAATTTATCTTTTACATGGCGATAACCCTTTATTTTTTTTCCGTTCGGAACAGGATTGGATCCGGTGGTTAGTGCAAGCCGGTTAACAGCAGACGCTTCACGCACTGATGGCAGATTCAGTGTACATGATTTATTCCGGACAATATTATGAGTGGTTTTTGAGGCTGCAGAAATACCGATGATGCAGCGCCAGCCAAGCCAGAATATGGAAGATATTGGTGCCACATTAAAACTGCCGTCTTCATTGCACGTGCTGATCAGCACTACAGGTGTGCCGAAATACAGGATTTCAGGTTCGCTTTGTATATGCATATTTTATTATTGAAAAATCAAAACTAATGATGAGTGTGAGATGATAAAACCCGTTTCTTGCGGAGATCTGTTCATGGACAGTTTTGTGAAGTATTTGTTATGTCTTTATTCTGTCGGCCAGCTTGCAATTTTTTTTTTGAAATCGTTATATTTTACCAAAGGATACATAGAATAAAAAGTTCAAGGGCTAAATATTAAACCGTGAAATTTTTTAAAAATGAAAAAGATACTGGCCATTTCCGGAAGTACGCGTAAAGATTCTACAAACCGGCATCTGATAAATGGCAT
>DASSGT010000307.1:0-3203 GCA_035693345.1 Puia sp.
GGGGGCGGCGCTACCGGCCTGGGTGTGGCTGTGGATGCGGCTTCCAGAGGTTTCAAAACCCTGCTGCTGGAACAGTCGGATTTTGCAAAGGGAACATCCTCGCGAAGTACAAAACTGGTGCATGGCGGCGTCCGCTATCTGGCGCAGGGAAATATCGGTCTGGTGGTTGAAGCCCTGCGCGAAAGAGGAATATTGCTGAGAAATGCGCCTCACCTGGTGAGGAATGAAAGTTTTATTATTCCGAATTATTCCTGGCTGAATGCTGCTTTTTATTCCGTTGGATTATCGGTATATGATTTACTCGCCGGTAAAAGAAGTTTCGGTCGCTCCCGCCTGATCTCCACACGCGAATTGATATACCGTATTCCGAATATTCAGCAGAAGGGTTTGAAAGCAGGAGTCCTCTATCATGACGGACAATTTGACGATGCGCGGCTGGCAGTGAGTCTCGCGTTAACTGCCATCGAACAGGGTGCCACGCTGCTGAATTACTTTCGTGTCAGCTCTTTGTTAAAGCAGGGAAATAAAATAAGTGGTCTAGCTGTCACGGATTTGGAAACAAACATTTCTTACAATCTAAAAGCAAAAACGGTTATTAATGCAACGGGTGTTTTTGTGGACGAGATATTAGTGATGGATGCCCCGGAGGCGGGTCCGATGGTTCGTCCCAGCCAGGGTATTCACCTCGTATTTGATAAATCATTTCTCGGTCCCCATGATGCCCTGATGATTCCAAAAACTAAAGACGGGCGGGTGTTGTTCGCGATTCCCTGGCACGACAGAACATTAATCGGAACAACCGACACTCCGTTGAATGCGCATCAGATGGAACCCAAAGCGCTGGAAGAGGAAATAAAATTTATACTCGAAACGTCAGCCGAATATCTAACGAAGATCCCTACACGAAAAGATGTGTTGAGCGTTTTTGCCGGACTCAGGCCGCTGGCCGCGCCGCAAGGGGAAAGTCAGAAGACAAAAGAAATTTCCAGATCGCACAAATTAATGTTGTCACCTTCCGGTTTGATTACTATCACCGGCGGTAAATGGACTACCTATCGTAAGATGGCGGAGGATACGGTGGACATGGCAATTCAATCGGGTGGATTATCGAAACGGTCCTGCAAAACAAAAACATTGTATCTGCACGGGTACCACGAATCGGTGGACTGGTCTGATCCGTTTTTTGTATATGGAAGCGATGCCCTATCTGTGAAGGCGCTGACCAGGGAAAATCCTTCCTTGAAAGAAATACTGGATTCGCGGCTGCCCTATATACGTGCGGAAATTATATGGGCTACCCGCTACGAAATGGCGCGGCAAATCGAAGACGTGCTGGCGCGTCGCACACGGGCATTATTTCTGGATGCCCGGGCTGCGATAGCTATGGCACCCACTGTGGCCCGTCTGATGGCTGAAGAATTAAAAAGGGACGAGCGTTGGGAAAAAGAACAAATCTTATCTTTCAACTCGATTGCGAAAAACTACTTATTGAATGGTTAGTTGTTAATTGTTAGTTGTTAGTTGTAACTAAGCCAATAGCTAACAACTAACAACTAACAAATAACAACTAACAACTAGAACTGCTTGCTTATGAAAAAATATATATTAGCCTTGGATCAGGGAACCACCAGCTCCCGCGCCATTCTCTTTGACCAAACGGGTAAAATAAAATCCATTGCGCAAAAAGAATTCACTCAAATATTTCCACAACCAGGATGGGTTGAACATGATCCGATGGAAATCTGGTCCTCCCAGGCTAGTGTGGCTTCGGAAGCAAGATTAAAAATAAGCGCCAATCCTTCAGAAATTGCGGCCATCGGGATCACGAATCAAAGAGAGACGACTATTGTCTGGGACCGCGAAACAGGTGTGCCGGTTTACAATGCGATCGTCTGGCAGGACAGACGGACAGCAGAATTTTGCGAAGAATTAAAACAATCGGGCCTTTCAGATAAAATCCGTTCAAAAACTGGTTTAGTCATAGACGCTTACTTCTCCGGATCCAAGATCCGCTGGATACTGGATCATGTGAAAGATGCAAGAAAGAAAGCAATGGAAGGAAAACTTGCATTTGGAACGGTTGATTCCTGGCTTATCTGGAAGATGACAAACGGCGCCGTACATGCAACCGATATTACCAATGCGTCCCGCACGATGTTATTTAATATTGTGGAGCAAAAATGGGATGAAGAGCTGTTGCAGATTATGAATATTCCGGCTTCCATATTACCGGTCGTAAAAGAATCCAGCGAATTTTATGGAGAAACGGATAAAAATATATTTGCGGATCGAGTTCCGATCTCAGGGGTTGCCGGTGATCAGCATGCGGCTCTTTTTGGACAGATGTGTCTTGAAAAAGGGATGGTTAAAAATACATATGGCACGGGTTGTTTCATGCTGATGAATATCGGCGATCAATTTGTTGTTTCAAAAAATAATCTCCTGACAACCGTTGCCTGGAAAATAAACGGCAAGATTCAATATGCATTTGAGGGCAGTATTTTTATCGCCGGCGCCGTGGTACAATGGCTACGTGATGGTTTGGGCATCATCAGACATTCTTCGGAAATAGAAATGCTCGCCAGACAGGTGGAAGATACGGATGGTGTTTCTTTTGTGCCTGCATTCGCAGGTCTCGGTGCTCCTTACTGGAACCCCGACGCAAGGGGAACCATAGTGGGAATGACGAGAGGCACAAAAGCAGCTCATATAGCGCGTGCTGCCCTTGAATCCATTGCTTATCAAACGATGGATGTATTAAAAGCCATGGAAGCAGATGCCGGAACTTCAATAAAGGAATTGCGTGTTGACGGAGGTGCTACTGCAAATAATCTGTTGATGCAATTTCAGGCAGATCTGCTCAATTGCAAAGTGATCAGACCGGAGATAACAGAAACAACGGCGCTGGGTGCTGCCTATCTGGCCGGACTCGCAGTAGGTTTCTGGAAGGATACCGCTGAAATTGCGAAGTGGTGGCAGTCAGAAAAAGAATTTGAACCGGAAGCGCAATCGGAAAAAATGCGTTCGGGAATCAATTCATGGAAACGCGCGGTGAGTGCAGCACAGGATTGGAGTAAAAAATAAATAAAACATATGACAGCGTTTCTCGCGGAATTAATTGGTACTGGAACACTGGTATTATTAGGTAATGGTGTTGTTGCCAACGTCGTATTAACTGGCACAAAGGGTCACAATGGCGGATG
>DASSGT010000308.1:0-2174 GCA_035693345.1 Puia sp.
AAAGTGTCAAAACCATACGTACAGCCAATCGTAAACACAGATAGCCTCTATCGGGGTGTTACAACTATTGATACAAATACAATAGCTGACATTCCCTGGAACCGTTTGTTTAAAGATCCAGACCTGCAGATATTGTTATCAGAAGGGGTAGCTAATAACAATGATTTAAAGGTAGCCGTTGCCCGGATAAAGCAGGCTGAAGCAAATCTGAGACAAAGCAGAGCGGCATTTTTTCCAAACATAAGCGCAGGCCCACAAGTGACTCAACAGAAATTAAGTGTTTCACAGGGAGGCGGTATCGTAGGACCCGAACGGATTTACCAGCTGTCGGCGAATGCAAGTTGGGAAGTCGATCTCTGGGGTAAACTGAAAAGTTCTAACAGGGCTGCCCTGGCATCCCTACTACAGAGCGATGCATTCCGCAGGGCTGTGCAAACGCAATTGATTTCAGAGATTGCTATCAACTATTTTAATCTGCTGACTCTTGATAAACAACTTGCCATAACTATAGAAACTGTTAAAAACAGAAAAGCAGATGTGGAAACCAACAAGGCATTGAAAGAGGCGAACCGTATAACCGAAGCAGCGGTTGCTGAAAGTGAAGCTAACCGTTATGCTGCTGAAGTAACGATCCCCGATTTGGAAAACAATATAAGACAAACCGAAAATGCTATCAGTATATTAATTGCCAGAAAGCCGGGCGGAATTCAAAGAGGACTTTTAGACGTGCAGCAAATGGATACTTTGTTGCAAACAGGTATTCCTGCCCAATTGCTGAGCAACCGTCCTGATGTACAACAGGCAGAATTCGCTGTCCGGCATTATTTTGAGCAAATGAACGTGGCAAGAGCTTACTTCTATCCGTCGCTTACGATTACTGCACAGGGCGGATGGCAGAGTGCAAGCACGAATACAATTTTTAACAGCTCTGCATTGTTTGGAAACATCATAGGAGGACTGACGCAGCCCATTTTTAATAATGGTATCAATAAACAGAGGCTGGAAATATCAAAGGCTCAATACGAAGAAAATGTGGCCAGCTTTCAGCAAACAGTACTGGATGCCGGTCGTGAAGTATCTGATGCCTTATATAGTTATGAATCGGTACAAAGGAAGGAAGGTACGAGACGCCAGCAACTACAATCCTGGAAAAAAGCAGTGGAGTATAACCGTGAACTATTAAAAGATGGTTATGCGACCTATACAGCCGTGCTAACCTCAGAGCAGGGCTATTTAACTGCCCAGCTGGACGGCGTAGATGACGAATTGCAACAACTAACCGCAATAGTCAGTTTATACCGGAGCCTGGGAGGAGGTTGGAAATAAAATCGTTGACATTTATCAACATCATTTTGTATTATTTGTCATCGTTTCTCCGGTCGCAACAGCCCCATCTTTGTGTTGTAATCAATAATAAATAAAATGAAAAGAAGAATCATTGCAGTTGTTGGTGCAACTGGCGCGCAAGGCACGGGCGTTGTAAACTCTCTTATCAATAATGGTGTATTTGAAGTAAGAGCAATAACACGAAACCCGGAAAAGTATTCCGGCCGCGCACATGAAGTAATATTCGGTGACTTAAACGATATTCAATCCCTGAAAAATGCCTTTAAAGATGCTTATGGTGTTTTTTTAGTCACAAACGCCTGGGGGCACACTGACGAAATCGCCCAGGGCAAAAATGCCATTGATGCTGCAAAGGCGGCCGGTGTGGAACATTTTATCTGGTCAACGCTTCCCAATGTAGAAATCATCAGCACGGGTGAATTTGAAGTCCCCCATTTCACAAACAAAGCAAAAGTGGATGATTTGGTAAAACATGCGGGGTTTAAATACTACACCTTTGTTCAGCCGCCCTTTTATTTTCAAAACCTACTTCAGGTTTTTGCCCCACTTCCAAAGCAGGATGGTACAACAGGATGGACAATTCCCATCGATCCTGCAAAGAAAGTATTTCATATGTCAGACATCAATGATCTTGGAAAAGTTGTAACGGGAGCTTTTCTTAAACCAGAAAAAGTTGGAAAGGGAAACTATCTCTCCCTGGCAACAGAGTTAAACAGCTTTGACGAAATAGTTAAGGCATATAAGGCGAATGGAAAGGAATATACTGTTACGCAAATTCCGGCCGACGTTTTTTCAACTTTTTTTGACGGTGCAAAAGAAGTAGCCGC
>DASSGT010000309.1:0-8617 GCA_035693345.1 Puia sp.
TACGGAAATATCCCGCAATTCTGCTACCCAATCGCAGAGAATCGAATATTCCTGGCTTAGATTTATCAGCATGGATAAAAATTAAAAATCCGATATTCGAAATTCAGTCGACACTAAAACTAAAATTAAAAGATTGAATCATAAAATCATTTCCTGTGCAGTATAATGTGATCGGACTGATGAGCGGTAGTTCTCTCGATGGTCTCGATATGGCATTTGTCCATTTTGAAGAGAATGCGGGTCAATGGACTTTCGAAATACTTGATACATACTGCAAACCATATCCTCCGGATTGGAAAGAAAAACTAACAGGTATCAACGGACTCTCAGCAAAAGATTATCTCCTGCTCCATACCACATATGGCCACTGGCTTGGAAATGCGGTCAATGATTTTATGGAAGCGAGGGACCTGGCTTACCGGGTTCAGCTTATTGCATCCCATGGACATACTTCGTTTCACGAACCGGCAAAGCGAATGACGGCCCAACTCGGGGATGGTGCTTCTATTGCAGCAGTTACCGGGATTCGCACCATCACAGACCTTAGAAGTGTTGATCTGGCGCTGGGGGGTCAGGGGGCGCCCATTGTTCCCATCGGCGAAAAATTATTATTTCCGGATTATGATCTGTTTCTGAATCTCGGCGGAATTGCGAATATATCTGCCAGAGGAACAAACAGGATTGGTTTCGATGTGTGTCCGGCAAACCGGATATTGAATTTACTGGCTGCCGGAACAGAAAAGGGATATGACGATAAGGGTTTAATAGCAGCTGGCGGAAACATAAATGAAAATCTGCTCGACAAATTAAACCGGCTGGATTATTATAAACAATCATATCCAAAATCACTTTCGAATGAATTTGGTCTGAATGAAGTATACCCCCTAATTCTACAAGCTAAACTTTCCATGGAGGATGCGCTGGCAACTTATGTAGAGCATATCACCGTCCAAATATCTAAATCGCTGATTTTATTAAAGCAGCAATTTTCTGAAAAAAGAGAATTGAATTTACTCATCACAGGCGGCGGCGCGCATAACCAGTTTTTGACAGAAAGAATAAAAAATAAAGTTTCGCCTGCCGGAATTCAATGTATCATTCCTCACGAAAGCCTGGTGGATTATAAAGAGGCGTTGATCATTGCTCTGATGGGTGCTTTACGCTGGCGGGAAGACGTCAACGTTTTACATACAGTAACAGGCGCGTCGAAAGACAGTATAAATGGCGCGGTATGGTCTGTTTGAATTATCAATTATTAACTATTAATGATTAACTCTTTACATTGCCGTTAATCATTAATAGTTATACTTAATAATTGATCAAAGTCCTAATACCGATTTCAGTTTCACATATCCGGTTTTACTAACCGGTATACGTCCACCTGATTTAAGAATGGCCAGGTGATTATCTTTTTCATATGGATCAATACGGGTTATCTCCGAAATATTTATCATATATGAACGATGGGTCCTGACAAACTGATTTTTATTCAATACCGTTTCAAAGTGCCCCATCGTTTTATTTTTCAGAAATGAGCCGTCTTTTGTATGAATTTTTACATAATCGTCCGCCGCTTCCAGGTAGTGAATATCATCTATCGGAATGATTCTTATTTTGCCGGCCAGCTTCACTACCACGCGATGATGTTCGGCCGGACTGCTTGAAACAGATTCCAGGAGCGGAGTCAGATGATCTTTCGGTGAAATGGTTTTATTTAACTGTCTCCATTTCAAAATAGCTTTGTCGAAACGATCGCGACTGAAGGGTTTGAGCAGATAATCCACGGCATGACTTTCAAACGCGTGAATCGCATATTCATCAAAAGCCGTCGTAAAAATTACGGCAGGGGGTTCTTCAATAAGTTCCAGCATTTCGAATCCGTTTATTTTCGGCATCTGAATATCCAGAAAAATTAAATCCGGCTGCATTTGCTGGATGGCTTTAACACCCTCAAATCCATCATTGCATTCGGCTATTAACTCCAGATCCGGATGAAATTGCAGGTATTCTTTTATGATCGACCTTGCCAGCGGCTCGTCGTCAATGATGATAATTTTCATGACTTGGAATATTTATAGTTGTCGTAAATACCTGATCCTTTCCTGAGGTTTCCACAAGATCCGTTCTTGCGAATAAAAGATAAAGTCTGCGTTTGACTGAATTTAATCCAAACCCGGTACCATGTCTTGGACCGGCAGTATCGGGATCATATGGATTCTGAACGGTCACTTTCAACGAATCGTTTTCGTGAAAAACTGAAATATATATCGTTACCGCATCTGTCGTATCATATAATCCGAATTTAATGGCATTTTCCACAACGGGTTGCAAAAGCATTGGTGGAATCAGCATATGCATGCTTCTTTCATCCTTGATGATCGAGGTCGACAATCGATGACCAAAGCGCACTTTTTCTATTTCCAGATATAATTCCAATGATTGCATTTCCTCTTCCATTTTTACCCATTGCTCTTCGTCCTTTCTGAGAGTAGTGCGCAGGAAGTCGGATAATTGATGAATCATTTTCCTCGCCTGGGAAGGATCAGAACCGATCAGGGCGCTGATAGAGTTCAGGCTGTTGAACAAGAAATGTGGCTGCAACTGCTGACGCAATTTATAAAGCTCGGCATCCCGGCTTAGTTTTTCAGCATCATTTTTTCGCTGCCGGTTTTCCTGTTCTTCTTCCTGTGTGTACCATAAAACACAAATGATCGCCATACACCCGAGCAGGAGAAAGGCAATGCCCAGCCGAAGCCAGTAGGCATTGGCAAGAAATATCAGATAGCCGGTGCTGGAAAAATCAATCAGAGACAGGTTTATAATAAATTTACTCAGCGCATTTACGACCAGGCTGAAAATGACGCTGATGATCAGTATATAGAGATATCGGTCGCTATACGGAAGATAATATCGAAGTATATTGCTGATAATCCAACAGGCACCGAGCAGGAGACTATTTGTTACCAGGCTGTCGACTACCGCATCTTTTAGTGGATATCCATAATTCAGAATCAGTAATGCGTGAAGGACAGACCAAACCAGCCACCAGCCAAAAAAGATGTTACGAAATTTACTGACGTTGATCGGAGACCTGGCCAAAGAATATAGTTAAATAATTTCCAGAAACTGATGTTTGCTGTTATGCAGAATATGCGCTGCTTTTCTGTTCGTCAATTCAATATATAAATCGGCGTTGTCCGTTTCCTGAATACGTGAATATAACTCTGCCCCGTCGAGCAGACCGCTCAGTTTATACAATTCTGCTACATTGATGAATTTCCATTGCACCAGTTTCTGTTCTTCATTGAAGAATTTATCTTCTTCCTTTTGACCCAGTGTTGCAGCTTTTTCAAAAGCTTCCTGCGAATTATCAGCTTCTATCAGTCTGAGTTGTTCATCAAATTGCGCTGTATGATTTCCCTGACCGCAAATAATCCTGTAAACAATTTTTGTAAGATACCAGCTCATAGTTTTGATTTAATATTTGATCGGAAAAGTTGATTAATAATTTCTGATTTCTATGCCACCAAATACAGATGATCCATCGATGATGAGCACTTTGTTCGGATCGGTATTGCCGATATTTGTTCTTTTATCTTCTATGTTTCCGAATACTGACGTCAGCTGACTCCTCACTTCCCAATGAGGTGGTACAATAATTTTTGTACCGCCCATAATTTGTGTGATATCCAACGAAGCCGTGCCCTGAATATCAGCCTGGCTGAGATTGATTTCTGCGCCACCCATGAAGATGGTGATGTCCCCCCCTTTAAAATTTTTTGACAGGATATTTTTATGTATACCGCCCAATATGGTGGTCGCATCGATAAAATCTTCCGATGAAAAACCTTTGGAACTATATCCCATACCGCTTGTGGAACCTGTGGTTTCACCTGAAGCCATATTTGCCGGATTCCCGGGAGGAGTGCTTGCGCCCGGATACCCCCGACGCTCCCTTCTTCTTTGCCATTTTTCCCATCTCTTCCAGTCTTTATGCTCCCATTTCTGATGCCAGTCGTGCTCCATCCAATACGGTTTTTTCGGACGGATCAGCATGATCAGACCGACCAGGATGATGACGGCTGGCCAAATAAAACGATGAATATCGATTCCCGGAACCAGCTGATCCATTAGAAAGAAAGTCCCGATGAGAATCATGATCAGCCATCCGGGTCCGCGGAATGCATGCGCGAGGCCACTAAAAATACCGATAACAATCAATAAAAACTGCCAGCTGAACATCCAGTCAGGCATAGGCATTCCAAACGCATGGGCCAGCAATACGCTCCCGACGCATACCATGCCGAGTGGCACCAAAATCCTTCCTCCCGCCCTTTTGCGAATGCGATTATTAGCATCTTCTTTTATATCGCTTTCTGTATTATCCATTTCCTTAAATTTTAAGTAAAACTAATCCCCTGGTCCATTTATTTCAAACGGATATAGGCTATCCCGGCCTGAATGACGGTGAATGCCGGAAATTGTCCGGTAAAAAATAAAAGAGTCAGCATATTTGAAAGCGATCCCCGTCGAATAAGCCCAGGTCACTAAGCTTGAGATGGGGAATAACAAGTAGGGCCATAAATGAGAGCGTCATAAATGGCGCGAGTAATTTGGAACCAATTTTCTTTGCTTCAGCATCCAATGCCGTATAATTTTCTGCTACCTGGTACCCGTCATCTGTACTCATCAAACCGGCGACTGGCAGTCCCAGTTTTTTTACTGTTCCTTCGGTCACCACACTGATTCCACCCTTCTCTGAAATCACTGCATTGATTGCGAGGCTCAGCACTTCATCGTTCACACCGACTGCCACAATATTGTGACTGTCATGCGCGACTGATGATGCCAGGGCTCCGGTCTTCAGTCCGAAGTTTTTTATAAAAGCCATAGCAACCGGGGCTTGTTTATAGCGATTCAGCACAACGATTTTCAGGATATCTCCGGATGAGTCCGCTTCCCAGTAACCATTTTTCGCATATAATACTGCGTTACATTTCCCCGTGATCAGTTGTCCATCGAACGCTTCGATTACAGGATAAGGATAAGCAGAATCATTCAGGGGGTGGGCACGAAAAACAAAATCTTCCGGCTTTGTATATGAACAATTGAATTGATTGGGATTGGACAAATGAGTGACAGAATTTAATTTTGTTTTGCCTTTTTCCGCGACCAATTCACCCCGTAGGTAAGTTTGTAATACTTCAAAATTTTTCAGGTCTTTCAACAAAATAAAGTCAGCAGAATCACCCGGGCGCAAGCGGCCTACGTCGAGATTATAATGTAAGATCGGGTTGATACAGGCAGCTCTGAGTACTTTAAATATTTCAATATTCTTTGCTACCGCCCTGGCACAAAGCTGATTGATATGCCCATGCAACAGGCTGTCTGGATGTTTGTCGTCGCTGCAGAACATCATATTTTCCCAATGTTCATTTAGCAATCCGGCAAGGGCCTCAAAATTTCTTGCCGCGCTTCCTTCCCGTATCAGTATTTTCATTCCCATCGACAATTTATCGAGGGCTTCTTCGGCGGTAAAGCATTCATGATCTGTCGTGATTCCGGCCTTTATGTATCTGCGCGCTTCATCACCACGTAAACCCGGCGCATGACCATCTACCGGCTTGTTATATTTCCTTGAAAAAGCAATTTTTTTCATTACCTCCGGATCCCCGTTCAATACGCCTGGAAAATTCATCATCTCACTGAGGTATTTGATTTCCGGTCTTGATAGTAATTGATCCACTTCTTCCGACCGAAGTGCTGCTCCGGCCGTTTCAAAAACAGTTGCGGGCACGCAACTCGGGGCACCGAAATAAAAATGGAATGGTGTTTTTCTGCCGTCTTCAATCATATAGTCCACACCGGTTATGCCCAGAACATTCGCAATCTCATGTGGGTCGCTCACGGTCGCCACTGTTCCGTGAACTACTGCCAGTCTCGCAAATTCAGAAGGAACAAGCATAGAGCTTTCAATATGCACGTGTGCATCGATAAACCCGGGACAGATATATTGTTCCGGAACAATCTGGTCTGAATCCAATTCCCGAATACTGAGAATTTTCTTATCCGCAATATGCACCTCAGCAGGAAAAATTCTTGCAGCCAGAATATCGGTAAACTTTCCTTTAATGACCATGTTAAAATCTTAATCGTTCAGGAGGCCGGGTCGTTTTTCTTTTGTTTTGCGGAGAGAGGCTTCATAACGCCATTCTGCGATTTTAGCAGGGTCACCACTTAGTAAAATTTCAGGAACCTTCCAGCCTCTGAAATCTGCCGGTCTTGTATAAACCGGCGGCGCGAGCAGGTTATCCTGGAAGGAATCAAATAATGCAGAAGTTTCATCATTCAGAACTCCTGGAAGCAGTCTTCCAATGGCATCTGCTAACACAGCAGCCGGTAATTCGCCACCACTCAAAACATAGTCGCCTATGGAAATTTCACGTGTGATATAATGTTCACGGATCCGTTCATCAATCCCTTTATAATGTCCTGATATGATCATCAGATTTTCTTTCATCGAAAGGGCATTGGCCATTGACTGATTTAATAATTCTCCGTCCGGACTCATGAAAATAATCTCATCGTAACTTCTTTCATTTTTCAACGATTCGATTGCATTGGCCAGCGGTTCGCACATCATCACCATACCCGCTCCGCCGCCATATTGATAATCATCCACCTGTCCGTATTCATTTACTGCCCAGTTTCTCAAAGGATGAACAAAAATGTCCAGCAGTTTTTTTTCTTTCGCCCTTTTTAAAATTGAATGGGAAAACGAGCTTTCGAGTAATTCTGGTAAAACACTAATTATGTCTATCCGCAATTTGAAAATAATTGTAACGGGTTAAGGAAATATTGGTGTTGTTGCACCTGACTTTTTTTCAGTCTTCTTCGGCTCCCTTTTACATGGGTTCGGGTTCTCCAGGTATATAATTCGTGATTTCTTCGGGATTCCTTCGGGAATCCTTTCGGAAACCTTCGGGAGTTCTCGAAGAACTCCCGAAGGAACTACAAAGAAACCCCGAAGAAACCCCGAAGGAATCCCGAAGGAATCCCGAAGGATACAGAATGAGAACATGTATCAAGTACAATGCAACCCGTTTAAAATCAATTTAATATACTCATCTGTGCACTAAGGCGTGAAAACTCTGCCCTTATGGCAGATCAGATTCCGAATCGCCCATTTCGTCCAGGTCCCGGCGCTGCTTTTTTGTTGGTCTGCCCACTTTACTCAATCTTTTCCCGGTATGAAAACTTGCAGCCTGGTATTGGATTCGCTCTACTTCTTCCTCCGGCGTTATATCCAGATAATATTTTATCGCCTCAGAATATGCCAGACGATGATCCAATAATCCGGTTACCTGAACACGCCATCTTTTGGCTTCCGTCTTAACTTCATAAATATCGCCAATATGAACCTGTTTGGACGGCTTGACCTGTCCGGCTTCATTTTTTACTTTACCTTTTTCACAGGCATCCGAAGCAAGACTTCTTGTTTTGAAAAGCCTGATAGCCCACAGGTATTTATCAATGCGTAATTTTTCTTTTTCAGCCACTTTTGTAAGTTGACAGTTGACGGTTGACAGTTGACAGTCTTTGGATCAAACTTTCATAATTCCACATTCACTTTAAGCTTTAAGCTTTGAGCCTTGAGCTTTTCTGGCGCTTTCCTCAGCAAAGAACTTGTGGAAATAGGGAATGGTTTCTATTCCCTTATAAAAATTCGCGATATCATATTTTTCATTGGGTGAATGCAGGTTATCACTGTCCAGGCCGAAACCCATAAATACAATCTTGATACCAAGTTCTTTTTCCAATAATGAACAAATCGGAATACTTCCGCCTCCCCTTTGTGGTACGGGTTTTTTTCCGAAGCTTGTTTCGATGGCTTTTTCAGCAGCGATATACGCCAGAGAGTCCAGAGGGGTCATATAGGGCTCACCACCGTGCAGTTCAAATGCGTTCACTGTTACGCCGGCAGGTGCGATTTTCCTGAAATAATCCAGTAGAAGGTTTGTAATCTTTTCAGACCGCTGATTCGGAACCAGTCTGGCCGAAATCTTAGCAGACGCTTTGGAAGGCAGAACAGTTTTCGATCCTTCACCCTGAAAGCCACCCCAAATGCCGTTTAGTTCCAGCGTCGGACGAATGCCTGTGCGTTCATTCGTACTAAATCCTTTTTCACCCCAGAGGGATTTGACGCCCAGATCCCGCATATATTCCTTTTCATCAAACGGAGCAGCTGCCATTTTCTTCCTGTCGGCATCAGAAGATTCAACCACATCATCATAAAATCCGGGAATCGTTATATGATTATTCTCATCGTGACAACTGGCTATCATCCTCGCAAGCATGGTAATTGGATTAGCGACTGCTCCTCCATAAACGCCGCTATGTAAATCACGGCTGGGCCCTGTCAGTTCAACCTGTATATAGGCCAGTCCGCGTACGCCGATTTCTATGGAAGGGGTGTCGAGGCTGATCATTGACGTATCGCTGATAAGAATTACGTCAGCTTTCAGAAGCTCCTTATGAGAAGAGACAAAATCACCGAGGCTGGGAGAGCCAATTTCTTCTTCGCCTTCAATGATAAATTTAATATTACAAGATAGTT
>DASSGT010000310.1:0-5283 GCA_035693345.1 Puia sp.
AACGCCTCGCCTACGCTTGCCTGTCACCACGAACCAACGAAACGGTACTGCAGGACTTCTGCAATAAATTAAATTATCAGGCCATTGTATTTCATGCAGTCAACGAAACCGGACAGGCCATTTATCATACGAATGTCATGATGTGTGTGGCTGATCGTTATGTAGTAATATGCCTGGATTCTATTACGGATCCTTCTGAAAAAAAATATGTTAAAGACACCATTCTACGAAGCGGAAAGGAAATGATACAAATCAGCATTCAACAGATGAATCAGTTCGCCGGAAATATGCTGCAGCTGGAAAATGAACGGAAAGAAAAAATACTCGTCATGTCGAGCGCTGCATGGAATGCATTGTTACCGGAACAGACTGAAAAGCTTACCAGATTCAACCGTATACTACATTCTTCACTCAGGCAAATAGAAACCAATGGCGGTGGAAGTGCAAGATGTATGATTGCCGAGATTCATTTATAATGTTTGCCATGAATTAACCTGATTTACTCCATGAGGATTCAATGCAAATGCCTATTTTTGGGACTTCTTTCGTTAAGATTAAAAAATTTCAACAGATATTGCCATTTGATTGAAACAGATTCAACAAATACAACGCTTTTCTAATTAATGCAACAAAAAGTTTCAAAAATCGGGGTACTCACCTCTGGTGGAGATTCGCCGGGGATGAATGCCGCCGTTCGCGCAGTTGTTCGTACAGGTATTTATTATGGATTGGAAGTTTTCGGAATTATGCGGGGTTATAGCGGAATTATCGAAAATGATATCATCCCGCTTCATTCGCGCAGCGTAGCCAATATCATTCAAAGGGGAGGTACTATTTTAAAAACCGCCCGTTGCAAAGAATTTTTTGAATATGAGGGCAGGTCCAGGGCTCATGCCAATCTGAAAAAACTGGGAATCAATGGTCTCATTATAATCGGCGGGGATGGCTCTTTCAGGGGTGCACATAGATTCAGTTCAGAATTTGAAATTCCCTGTATCGGAGTGCCTGGAACCATCGATAAAGACATTGCCGGAACTGATTTTACGATAGGTTTTGATACCGCGGTAAATACAGCCGTGGAAGCAATTGATAAAATAAGGGATACTGCAGATGCGCATGACCGCCTGTTTGTGATCGAGGTGATGGGCAGGGATGCCGGATACATTGCTCTGCACAGCGGGATTGCCACCGGTGCTGAAAACATTCTGATACCGGAAAGGAAAACGGATATTGAAGAACTCGTAGGTTCCCTTCAGGAAAAGGAAAAAAGAAAAAAACTGGTTAATCTGGTGGTCGTTGCGGAAGGTGATAACTACGGAGGAGCGGAAGAAGTTGCCAAAGTAGTAAAACAAAGACTTCCAAATATTGATACCCGCGTGTGTATACTTGGCCATATCCAGAGAGGCGGATCGCCCAGTTGCCTTGACAGGGTAATCGCCAGCCGGATGGGATATTCTGCGGTAGAATGTCTCCTCGAAGGGAAATACAATGTGATGGTGGGTATTGTAAATAATAAAATTCATTATACCCCACTGGAGAAAGCTGTAAAAGCCAAACAAAAAATCAGTGATGACTGGCTCAGAATCATAAAAATTCTGGCCTCATAAAGCATAAAGCGAAACGCGTAAAGCTTAACGCAGTAAAATGTGATAATTGCCATAGCTTTAACTCTTAACTATTAACTCTTAACTTAGTTCTAGTATCATGTCAAAAAACCTCGACAAGTATATCTACGGTCAGATGGATAAGCAAGCCGGACTGGAGCATACTTTTCACCGGACCAAGATTGTTGCCACCGTCGGACCTGCCTGTGACACCTATGATAAATTATTGTCCCTTGTAAAAGCTGGCGTAAATGTTTTCCGGTTGAATTTTTCTCACGGCAGCCACGAGGATAAGTCTAAAATAATTGAGCATATCCGGAAGATCAATTCAACGGAACCTTTTAATATCGCCATTCTCGGAGACTTACAGGGTCCCAAACTCAGAGTAGGCGAAATTGAGGGGGGCAGTATGCTGGTGGAAGAAGGTGAAATATTGACATTTACCAATACCAAGCTGGTCGGGAATAAAGAAAGGATTTATGTGTCATATCCCAACCTGCATGATGATGTAAAAATCGGAAACATCATCATGATTGACGATGGCAAGCTGGAAGTAAAAGTGATAAGCATCGAAAAAAATCATGATGTAAAAGTTCAGGTAAAGCTGGGGGGTATTCTCTCATCTAAAAAAGGCCTCAACCTGCCGGACACAAAAATCTCACTACCGGCAATAACCGAAAAGGATGAGGCGGACCTGGCTTTCATCATTGAACAAAAACTTGACTGGGTAGCCCTGTCATTCGTCCGGAGGGTGAATGATATCGTGGGATTGCGTGAAAAGCTGAACCAGAAGAAAAGTAAAACAAAGATTATTGCAAAAATTGAGATGCCTGAAGCACTCACCAACCTTCGCGAAATTATCCTTGAATCGGATGGTATTATGGTAGCGCGCGGTGATCTTGGAGTTGAATTACCTGTTGAACAGGTACCGCTCATACAGAAACAAATCATACGTAAATCCATACACCGCGCCAAACCGGTGATAGTGGCAACGCAGATGATGGAAAGCATGATCGATCGAACAAAGCCCAATCGCAGTGAGATTACGGATGTCGCCAACGCTGTTTTGGAAGGCGCCGATGCAGTCATGTTAAGCGGGGAAACAGCAACCGGTAACTACCCTACGCTTGTAGTTGAAACCATGCGTAAAATCATTATGGAAGTAGAAAGAACGGATTATCACTATAACCGAGAAGACGAGCTGGAACCGCAACCACATTCACCTTCGTTCCTGAGTGATGCCATATGTTACAACGCATGTAAACTGGCGCAGGACACACAGGCCAATGCACTGATTGGAATGACACAAAGCGGATACACGGGTTTTATGTTATCCAGCTATCGGCCGAAGTCCCCACTTTTTATATTTTCAAAAGAAAAGACCCTGATCAATCAGCTCAGCCTGAGTTGGGGCGTTCGCGCATTCCATTATGCTGAAGAAGAGAGCATGGATGAAATTGTGGCTGATCTCACAGAAATTCTAAAACAAAGAGGATTTATCAAGAAGGGAGATGTGATCATTAACACAGGAAGCATCCCTGTAAGTGAACATTTACCAACCAATCTGCTCAAAATTTCGAAAGTGGTTTAAAAGCTTAAGGCGTAAAGCATAAAGCGCAAAGCAATAAATAATGTAACACGTTGCGCATTTAGTTTCACGGTTGCATTACTTTTTCGCTTTACGCTTTACGCTTTATGCTTTACGCCTTCAGCTTAAAAACCATTTCTTCTATCTCATGCCGGTCAGCTATCACAGTTGAAAGGTCTTCAGTCATAAAAGGCTGAACATAATCCATGGAAGATTTTTTGAATATGCGGGCAGAACTATGAAACTGTGTAGCGCCTGTTTCATTCCTTAAATCCAAAATATTGGATGCCCGTACACCGGAACCGGGCATGATCTGCAGGCGGTCGTCTGCCTGCAGAATCAGATCCCTGATTAATTGCACACCCAGGATGGCAGTAGGTTGCTGACCGGAAGTGAGTATCCTTTCGCATCCCAGGTCAATAATTTCCTCCAGTGCCTCAAATGGATTTCGTGTCCAGTCAAATGCCCGGTGAAAACACACTCCCATAGGATAAGCTTTTTCTATCAGTTTGGACACATGTGTTTTATCCACCCTGCCATCCGGCATCAACATACCCAAAACAACTCCATCACAGCCTGCCGATTTACAGGATTCGACATCATGTAACATGATCTCAAATTCTTCCTCCGAAAATAAAAAATCACCTCCCCGGGCCCGAATGATAGGGTAAAGTTCGATATTGATTTTTCTTCGTACTTTTTTTACAAGACCGGTACCAGGCGTTGTTCCGCCCGCTGACGGATCCGCACAAAGTTCAACCCTGTCCGCGCCTGCTTCCGCTGCAACCAGGGCCGATTCCAGATTATAGCAACAAATTTCGAGTTTATTTTTTTTCATCAGCTGAACCAGCTTTCAGATTCATATATTTTTTCTTCCGTCGCAGAACGTACAGCATATGTAAACCCTTTTTGGATACAAAAAGAACCATATACACCGTCTTTTCTCATAGCTAAAAAACCAACCTGAAGATTCTTTGCTTTTGCAGGATCTCTGGAAACAATTCTTTCCACTGCTTTCTTACAGGCATCTCCGGGTGCCAGACCCTGGCGCATATATTCCACTACCAAATGAGAACCAACAATCCGGATGACTTCTTCACCTACTCCTGTGGATGTGGCAGATCCGACTTCATTATCTACAAATAATCCGGCGCCGATGATGGGCGAATCTCCTACTCTGCCATGTATTTTAAAAGCCATGCCGCTGGTTGTGCAGGCTCCGCTGAGATTCCCGGCATAATCCAAAGCCAGCATTCCGATCGTATCATGATTTTGCGGACCACCGGGACTGTACTTTTTATTTTCAATGTTGATCACCGGTTCATATTTCGAACTGAGCAACCATTCCTTCCAGATTTTTTCACTTTCTGGTGTTAGCAGGTTTTCTTTTTTGAAGCCATTGGCAAGCGCAAATTCCAGCGCACCGTTCCCGGCCAGAACGATATGAGGAGTCTTCTCCATCACCATCCTGGCTACAGAGATGGGATGAACGATATGCTCCAGGCACATCACGGAACCGCAATTACTTTTTTCATCCATAATGCAGGCGTCCAGCGTCACGTAACCATCACGATCAGGCAGGCCGCCATAACCAACAGAATGATTCGTCGGATCTGCTTCGGGTATTTTGACGCCGGCTTCCACCGCGTCCAGTGCCCTGCCCTGTTTACTTAATACTTCCCATGCCGCTGCATTGGCCGCTTTCCCGAAATCCCAGGTGGAAATCACAATGGGTGCGTTTCTCTGACCCTTCATAGAGGGCCTTTGATCCCGCATGATGGCACTGCTGTCCGGCGTTCTTAAAAACCATCCGGTGGAAGCGAGAAGAGAAGAGCCGAGAAATTTTCTTCTGTTAAACATTTCAATTCGTTTATTACTCAATTTAGGATAATAGTTTCTGGCAAACCCAACTTTGTAATATGAAAAATATGAAATTGTGCACTTGTGGAGATGAGTGAATGAAATTTAAAATTTAATTTAAAATTTCATTCTCTCATTACCAGACTTTCACAATTACACCTTTCCATATTATGAATATCATGAAACTTCATTTATTCCTGTTCCTGTATTTCACCAACACACAAATAGTTT
>DASSGT010000311.1:0-2174 GCA_035693345.1 Puia sp.
GAAACCACGACCTGTTTTGGGACAATGATCCACTGTCAGTTGTTTGGCTAAAAAAAATTTATGGTAAAGCGATCAGAATATATACCGGCGCACTGATCCGTGCAGATTTTTCTTCGGGAAAATTCCTGGATATTTTTTGTACACACGGTCATCAGGGGGACAAACAAAGTGATGGCAATGTTTTCAGTAAGTGGTTTGTAAGTTATGTCTGGGGGCCATTGCAAAAATTCCTTGAAATAAATACCAATGATCCTTCGGCCAACGACAATTTGAAAACGCTGCATAATATTTATATGTATGATTGGAGTGCCGCACAGGAAAACACAGTGCTCGTAACAGGTCATACCCACCAACCGGTATTTAATTCGCTTACACATCTCGAAAGATTATACCAGCAATTGAAAAAGGCGCGCACTCTCAATGATTCGGATGCGCAGAAAAAAATTGAAGCCGAGATACCACGCCGTAAACGTGAATACGATTTTGTCAATCAGTCCTTCGACACTATGAGACCTACTTATTTTAATTCCGGCTGCTGTTGTTTTGAAGACGGAACAATAACAGGCATCGAAATCTGCGACGGATTTATCAGACTGATTAAATGGAGTCTGGTAAACGGCAGGCCGCAAAGAATTGTTGCAGAAGAGGAAAAGATAGAAACACTTGCAGATATGATCAGAGGTTCTTCGGAAAAAACCTGACGGTCCATGAAACGCCAATCTAATGACGGATTACAACCATTGAGTAGCTAAACTCATCAAATCTGTATTTTGATGATTGAAATTTACAAGAACTGAGGCAGTTTGTCCCGTTGTGTTCTTTTATTTCCTCATTTCATATTGAATTTCGTCGAATGTGCCCCAATTTCCTGAGTTAATAAAATTGGTACGATCCTTAGTACAATTAAGAGTACAAACCTCGAAGCAGGCTCCGTTGATTCGGATGGCCATACAGAAATTATGGCAATTTGAAATGTGATAGTGAATAGTGTCCGAACCTGTTTCCTGATCTGCCTGAGCGGATATAATTGATAAAGACTTCGTTCGTAACGAAGTCTTTATTTTTTTACATACTTGCGTGCAAATAGTCCTTTAACTGTGAGATGGTTTCCTGCTGATGTTGTATGGTTTCGCGAATCAGATCATGAATGGACACCACACCATAAATTTTATCCTGCTCAAAAACCGGGAGATAGCGAATATTTTTATCTGCCATTAATTGCATGCAATGTTCAATACTATCGTATGGGTTTACGGCAGGCAGGTCATTTGACATAATTTCCGATACGGGTGTGTCAGTTGAAGATTTTCCTTTCAAAATCACTTTACGGGAATAATCCCTTTCTGTCATAATTCCCAGGTAATTCTGTCCTTCCATAACCATGACAGACCCTATATTCTGGATCGACATAATGCGCAGAGCTTCAAGAACGGAAGTAGAAGGGGAAACTGCTGTAATTTTTCTTTCCTTATGAAGAAAAATATCTGATACTTTTTTCATGCCGGCCAAATTTTAGTGAACAATCGTTAAAAGTAAATTACTAATAATTATCTTATAACCACCGGGAATTTGGAGGCAGGTATAAAAAAGCTGCATCTGGAAAAAATAAAGGCTGGTGTTTGCCAGCCTTTTTCAGTCGGAATGAAGGTCTAATGGGAAATTTCACTGCAGAAATCTATTTATTTTAATAGCAGGAATTTCATATCGTACTGATTTACATTGATTTCGCTATATCCGGGTAAAGCCTGCTACGAAAAGCCCGCGTTTAATAAGTACGGGAATAGCCCGGAACTGGTTTTCCTCAGCACCGGATATAAATGGTTAGGCCTTTCCGCTTACGCTTTCACCTTAAAAAGGTACTTTTGAGATTCAAAAGCGGTTTTATATGATAAATCAATTGTTTTTATTATCAATGCCGGGAGGCAGCGAATGGATTCTGATCGTGATAGCAGTGCTTGTATTATTTGGAGGAAGAAAAATTCCCGAATTCATGAAAGGTTTAGGCAGGGGAATGCGTGAATTCAATGACGCGAAAAATAATGTGAAACAGGAATTTGAAAATGGGATGAATGAGCCACCCAAGCCAGCACCCACATCCGAAGTAAAAAAATAGATATTTTATAGTTTAACAGCCCTGGTGAACCCTGTGTTCACCGGGGCTGTTTATTTCCCGG
>DASSGT010000312.1:0-9316 GCA_035693345.1 Puia sp.
ACGATGATCAGTCCATTCTTTGCATTATTCGGTGCGCCTTGTGCTATCGCACTTTGGATGTACGCCGTGATATCATAAGAATAATTCGTGTTTATCCCGTATAAATAGTCTATTCCCAGATTGCCACTTCCAACAGGAAGCTGGGCGCCGATCGTATTTCCTTCACCCGTTAACGAAAGGTTTACAAGTGGCGGAAGATTATAGATAGGGCTGTATGTTCCCTGTACTGGTTTTATTTCCAGTGTTGCTTTCATGATCGCCAAGTAATCGGGATAACCCGCCAGATTTCCGATTGTTGGGAACAGAAGTTTTATGTATAAACTGGTAATTGGTTGTAAGAAAGCCTCGTTACCGGAAGCGGTGGATTGAAGTTCCGGTGTTTGCCGGTTTACTTTTTCGGTTGGTGTTCCCGTACGATCGGCGCTTATCCGATTAAACTGGGTAGACTGATTGATAGTCCTGAAATCGGTGGATTTTTCCGTAACGACTACTCCTGGTTCATGATAGAATAAACGAAGCAACATTGTGTCCTTAAACCCGTATACAGCACCAGGTAAACTTGTATCAGGGTAAACAGCCAATCCTTTAAAATAACCTCTGAAAATAGCCGGATTGGTAATGGTATCCGGCTGTCTGTATAAAAGGCCGAACAATTGCTGACCCAGACTATTGGGCATTTTAATTTTTATAGTATCTCCAATACGTTGGGTTGTTAAACCGGCTGTCGGATTGATTCTTACATCTACAGACCCAAGGGGTGCCGGATTATAAGGAATGGCATCATTATTAAAAAAGGCGGTTTGTGTTCCGGGATAATTCATGACTTGTGTAAGCTGGCTAACCAGGAAGCGCTGCACTTGTGTTGTGTCGCCATAAAAAGATCTGTCGATCCGCATAATCAGCTGGATCGAATCGTACACTGAATAATTTGTAATGGTGGGCAATGGAGAAGGCGTTCCGATATCAGTATAGCTCTGAGATGTGATTGTTCCAAAATAAGGATCGATATAGCGGCCCAGCAATTGCGCTTTTGTGCCCGACGTAGTAAAAGAATCAAGAAAGACGGTTGACACCTGAACTGCAAATGTATCTATCGTTACTACATTGGGCGTGTTGCTTCCATTACCGAGATTTTGAAATGTAATCTGGGGCTTGGTACATCCGAATATTGCTATGACAATAAGAAAGGGTAAAAGACAAATGGAAAATGGATTCCTGAAATAAAAATTCCTTGCCATGCTTATTTTCTCCTGATTAAGGATCCGGTTTCGGACAATTGAAAAAAACTGACGGGGTTGATGCGGTAAACCTTTTTGTCAGGTATCGGGTTGTCTAAATTCATTTAGTCGTCTTTCCGCAGTTTCTAAAAGGGCAAAAGTATGTTTTTTGAATTCGATTAACAATTGAAACACATTGCAGCATTTGATAAATTTTTGTGAAATCCCCTGAATTGTCCGTATTTCGCGCTGCAAATAAAATACTTTTAGCGCTACAAAACACAGTATTCTCAATACAACAATATGAAGCGGATCTACTTTCGTTTGTTTTCACTTTTCGTTTTAATCACTTTGTTTTCCTGTCATTCAAGTTCAATTCCTTATACGCAAAGTGGAAACTGGGTTACAATGTCCCAATTAAACGGACCTGCGAGGAGTGAAGCTGTTTCATTTGTGATTGACAATTTTGCTTACGTGGGAACAGGCTGGGATGGATTGAATACGAGATTCACTGATTTCTGGAAATATGATCCGGTCAATAACGTTTGGTCACAGGTAACCAGCATGCCAGACAGTACGGCCAGAAGTTCTGCGGTCGCATTCGCAACAGCCGGCAAGGGTTTTGTTGGGACCGGTTATAACGGGTTTAATTATCTGAGTGATTTTTATGAATATGATCCGACTACGGGAAACTGGACGAGAAAAGCAGACTATGCCGGTGGTGCAAGGTATGAGGCTGTTGCTTTCGGATTGGGTGATCAGGGTTATGTAGGAACCGGCTTCGATGGCAATAATGCACTAAAAGATTTTTATCAGTACAATCCTGCACAGGACAAATGGACGGATATCGGCTTCAGTGGAAATAAAAGATATGGTGCAGTTACATTTATTTATAACAACAAGGCATATTTGGTTACAGGAGTCAACAGCGGTGTGATGCAAACTGATTTCTGGGTATTTGACCCGGCTTCCGATACTGCAAAGTGGGCTGAGTTACGCCACATCAGCAACACAAGTACAGATGCTTATGATGACGCTTATACAACCATCGTGCGATGGAATGGTTCAGCTTTTGTTGGTTCTTCCCAGGGTAAAGCGTATGCTTACATCAGTACCGGCGAAAATATCAGCAGCAATCTGACCACCTGGCAATATACATTTCCTGATGGAACGACAAATGGTGATCTCTGGACTGAAAAATCGCCATTCGAAGGACCTCCAACTACAGGTGCTGTTGGATTCACTTTATCCAGTTCCACCGGGGGCGGCGGATATATTGCAACCGGAAGAAGTACAACAGGACAGGCAGGTGCATCTGATTTTTTGCGTGAATTTTATCCTGATGAGACGTTGAATCCCAATGACAATTAGAAAAACCTATTCTCTTATAGCAATTGCCGCGCTGCTTGTAAGCTTCGCGGTAATTTTTTTTAATAATTACAGGGGACGTAATCAAAAAGTTTTCATTTACGCCGAGCCAACACAAACGGTTTATGGTTGGGGATACAATATTATTGCGGCGGATAAAGTTCACATAAAACAGGAGTACATGCCTGCAGTTCCCGGCAAACGCGGATTTAAATCAGCAGCAGATGCGATGCTGGTCGGTAATCTGGTTGTTAAAAAAATTTCTGAGAATAAAATGCCCACCATAACAATTCATGAACTTGACAGTATGGGCCTTTATAAAGATTCCGCCTATCATTGAGAAGAGAACATCATCAAAAAATGATAAAAATTATTTTGATGAAAAAGAAAGGCCGTTCCACTTTTTGCGGAACGGCCTTTTTAATTCGTTAAACCGGGTAAATCAAAATGTAAACTTGATCATGAAGGAATGACTAGCTTCTACAGGATCCGGATTTCAACGATATTGGTTTTGGTTTTCTTTCGGATTTGGATTTGTCTTTCTGATTTGGTTTTTCGGATTTGGATGATTTCGGTTTTTTCCAGGTCAGGATTCAGGGTTTTTCAGTCGGTTTCAGGATTAAAGGAATTTGGTTTCTCAGGATTCGGTTTTTAATTTTTCGGTTTGGACGGTTTCGGTTTTTTAGGTTTTGGATTTAGGGATTAAAATTTTTAGTTTTTCGGTTGGATATGCTGGTTTCGGTTTTTTAAGGATTTGGTCTTTTCAGATTTGCTTTGAATCTTACTTGTTGTGCATTTTCGCTTTAACAATACAAAGATGCACAGGAGGCTACCTTTTTTATAACTTATTCGATTAAGGGTAACAAACCTTCGATTTTTAGCTAAAAAACGACGATTAAAACAAAATCCTCATTGCTGATTCCCCTTTCCTCAATACTTTTGCCCCTCTTTAAATACATCTATAAATGAGACAAATCGCTTACCGGGAAGCCTTACGTGAAGCCATGTCAGAAGAAATGCGCAGGGATGACCGTGTATTTCTGATGGGTGAAGAAGTAGCCGAATATAACGGTGCCTACAAGGTCAGCCAGGGAATGCTGGACGAATTCGGTCCCAAGAGAGTGATTGATACGCCCATTTCTGAATTGGGTTTTACAGCGATTGGTGTGGGTGCTGCCCAGAACGGACTGCGTCCTGTTTTGGAATACATGACCTGGAATTTCGCCGCATTGGCCCTGGATCAGATTTTGAACACCGCATCCAAAATGCTGGCTATGAGTGGTGGTCAGGTCGGATGTCCGATTGTTCTTCGGGGTCCCAATGGTTCTGCTGGACAGCTGGGCGCTCAGCATTCGACCGCTTTTGAGAGTTACTACGCTAATATCCCGGGTCTGAAGGTCGTATCTCCAAGCAACGGATACGACGCGAAAGGTCTCCTGAAGCAGGCGATACGTTACGAGGAAGATCCGGTGATTTTTATGGAAAGTGAAGTCAGTTACGGAGACAAATCCGATGTGCCGGAAGAGGAATATTATATTGAACTGGGCAAGGCAAAGGTTGCACGTACCGGTACGGATGTTACGATTGTTTCTTACAATAAAATGATGAAGGTTTCACTCGCAGCAGCAGAGGAGCTTCAAAAGGAAAATATCAGCGCCGAAGTAATAGATCTCAGAACGATTCGTCCGCTTGACTGGATGACGGTTCTGGAAAGTGTAAAGAAAACGAATCGCCTGGTGATCGTTGAAGAACAATGGCCGTTTGGTTCAGTTTCATCTGAAGTTGCCTATACCATACAGAAAGAAGGATTTGACTATCTGGATGCGCCCATCCGCCGCCTGACTGCAGCGGATGCTCCATTACACTATGCCGGAAACCTGGTTGCAGCCGCTATGCCTTCAGCCGAAAAAGTGGTTCGCATGGTAAAGGAAGTGATGTACCTGAACAAATAATTTTTTCGCGCGAGTTTTAAATTGCTCCATATGAAAATGCTTTTCACTGTATTGTGTTTAGCTTCTCTCTCATTGATATGCAGATCCCAAACTCAATATCAGCCTTCAGCCGAAAATCTTTCGGCCAGAAAATGGTTCGATAGTGCCCGCTTTGGTATGTTTATTCATTGGGGCGCATTCAGTGTTCCCGGTGACGGAGAATGGGTGATGAATAACAGGAACATCACTGTGGCCGAATATAGCCGGTTGCAAACCATTTTTAATCCGGTTCGGTTTGATGCAAAAAAATGGGTGTCGGCTGCCAAAAGGGCCGGTATGCAGTATATCACGCTGATCACACGTCATCATGATGGATTCAGCGATTGGGATACAAAACAATCGGAATGGAAAATCACGAATACAGACTGGAAGCAGGACGCAGTAAAGCTTATTGCAGATGAGTGCCAGCGGCAGGGCATTAAGTTATTTGTCTATTATTCCCTGCTGGACTGGTATCGCAACGATTATCAATATGAAACGGGACGTACCGGGCATGGTACCGGACGAACCGCCAAAAGTGACTGGAACCATTACATCGCTTTCATGAAGGCCCAGCTGACAGAATTGCTCACGCAATATGGTCCGATTGCAGGAGTCTGGTTTGACGGGTATTGGGATCAACTTCCAAATGATCATGATAAAACCAATAAACCTGCGGTAGACTGGCACCTGGAAGAGATTTATTCCATGATACATCAATTGCAGCCGCAATGTCTGATAGGAAATAATCATCATCTGAGCCCTATTCCCGGAGAAGACTTTCAAATGTTTGAAAAGGATCTGCCGGGTGGTAACAGCACCGGTTTCGGCGGCGCTTCTGTTTCAAGTTTGCCGCTGGAAACCTGCGAGACAATTAACAACTCCTGGGGTTTCAATATTACGGATCTTCATTATAAGTCGACTAAGGAACTGATCCGCCTGCTGGTAAAAGATGCCGGTTATGGGGCTAATCTATTATTGAATATTGGTCCCCTGCCAAATGGTGAAATTCAGGAAGCTTTTACGGAAAGACTGGACAGTATGGGTGTTTGGCTATCGAAGAACGGATACAGTATCTATGGCACAAAGGCAGGATTTTTAAAACCACAGGACTGGGGTGCCATTACTGAAAAGGGAAATCTTGTATTTATCCATTTATTTAAAACGGATGAAGAGGAATTTTTTATCAGGATGCCATATAAAGTGAAATCGGCAAAAATGGAGGGACAAATCCTGCCAGTAAAGCAATTAGACGACAATTACATCGGAATTGATCTGAGAAATATTCATTTAGATCCTGTGGATGCCATTATCCAGCTGGAAGTGGTAAAATAAAGAACCCCGCCCATGCGGGGAACTTATTATTTAATGAATGGCCTTCAGAGCGGTTCCCATAACAACCAGGGAAAAATAGGCAAAGCCAATTAATACGAAACCGAAAACAGTCAATTTTAATAACACCTTCGCCGGTGTATTTACGGAATGGTCTAATTCCTGTTTCATAGGGTTAAATTTTAATTCTGGTTTTTCTAAAAATATAGGCACACACAAAATATAAAGAGAAACCGGTTCCTGCAACGTAATTTTACTATGGTACAGTTCCATGCCCAAAAGGATTTGAATCCCGTTATACAAATACCCCATTATTCAACTAAATTGCGAGCTAATTGGCTGAAAATCCGGCCTTTATTTTTATAGAAACCAGAAAGCATGTCGAATATTCTGATTATTGATGATGAAAAAGCAATCCGAAAGACCCTGAGTGAGATATTATCATATGAGGGTTATAAAATTGACGAGGCAGGAGATGGCGAAGAAGGCTTCAGGAAATTCAGAGAAAAGGAATACGACGTTATACTATGTGATATTAAAATGCCGAAAATGGACGGCATTGAGTTCCTTGAGAAAGCGAAGGAGCTGAATCCTGATCTGCCGATTATAATGATTTCAGGACATGGTACGATAGAAACGGCAGTTGAAGCTGTGAAAAAAGGAGCCTACGATTATATTTCAAAGCCGCCGGATCTCAACCGTCTATTGATCACCATCCGCAATGCTATGGATAAGACCTCCCTGGTAGCGGAAACCAAGGTATTGAAGAGAAAGGTTAGTCGCGTACAGGATATGATTGGAGAATCGACACCGATTCATAAAATAAGGGAAACCATTGAGAAAGTCGCACCCACCGACGCACGAATACTCATAACAGGTGAGAATGGTGTCGGAAAAGAACTGGTTGCACGCTGGGTTCATGAAAAAAGTAACCGTGCTGCAGGTCCGCTCATAGAAGTGAACTGTGCTGCCATTCCGGGAGAACTCATAGAAAGTGAACTATTCGGTCACGAGAAGGGCTCTTTCACTTCAGCTGTAAAACAAAGAATCGGGAAATTCGAGCAGGCGAATTCAGGGACACTCTTTCTGGATGAAATCGGAGATATGAGCCCGAATGCCCAGGCCAAAGTTCTACGCGCACTGCAGGAAGGAAAGATCACACGCGTAGGTGGCGACAAAGATATCAATGTAGATGTTCGGGTGATTGCAGCGACTAATAAGGACTTGCTGAAAGAAGTGGATGAAAAAAATTTCAGACTCGATCTTTACCATCGACTCAGTGTAATTATCATTCATGTGCCTTCATTAAATGAAAGGAGAGATGATATTCCCTTGCTGATCGACAAATTCCTGCAGGATATCTGCAATGAATATGGTATTGCAAGAAAAGCAATTGATGACGAAGCGATACGGGCACTTCAGGAATATAACTGGACGGGAAATATAAGGGAACTTCGCAACGTGGTGGAACGTTTGATTATACTTTCTTCGAAATCCATTAGTCGTGAAGACGTGGCGAATTATGTATTACCCAAAAAATAACCTATTAAAAATTGTGTAAATGTGCCGAACGGTTCAGCCAATCCGTTCAGCCGCTGTATTTTGAAGGCTGTATAATATGGTACATTTGACCAAATCTAAAATTGCCTAAATGACCGCTCATCAGATTCTGATTCTCATTTTAATTGCTCTCGCCCTATTCATTCTTCCCGCATTTGGTTTGTATTTTATGTTTAAAAAAGCAGGAGTTCCTGCCTGGAAGGGGTTGGTGCCAATACTCAATTCCTATGAGATGATCCAATTGAGCAAGCGACCTGTTTATTTATTCTTCATACAATTCATTCCGGTAGTCGGTTGGTTTTTTTCTCTTGCCATCATGGTCGAATTTGTAAAAACATTTGGCAAGTTCCGGTTTTATCAACATGCGCTTACCGTTTGTAGTCTGGGGTTATATTTTTTATATGTTGGCCTGAACAAAAAAGATAAGTTCATTGGGGCAGAAGCCGCCAGAAAATACAAGAAGTCCGCTGCGAGGGAATGGGTTGATGCAGGCATATTTGCAGTAGTAGCCGCAACGCTTATCCGCACGTTCGTATTCGAAGCATATGTGATTCCCACGCCATCCATGGAGAAAACATTATTGGTGAACGATTTTCTTTTTGTCAGTAAATTCAGTTATGGTCCGCGAATTCCGAATACGCCCATTGCGATGCCTTTTGTGCATCATACAATGCCATTGTTTGATGTAAAGTCGTATGTGGAATGGATTCATATTCCTTATACCCGCTGGTTTGCTGCGCCTGTCAAAAGGAATGATGTGGTCGTATTTAATTTCCCCGCCGGAGACACGGTAATCAATAAAGAAGGATTTCAGTCCGAACAACCATATTATGATGTGGCCAGGATGCTGGGAAACGGGGATATTAATGCCGGTCGCCCGCTGATTTTAAATGATCCGGATCAGTATCCTATCATTGTGCGACCCGTTGACAAACAGGAAAACTATATTAAACGTTGTGTCGGTATTGCAGGAGATACGCTGCAGATAAAAAATCAGGTAGTATATATAAATGGTCAGGCCACTTCATTGCCGCTGTATTCTGAAACAAATTATATTGTTGTTACCGGCGGTCAGCAATTGGATGAAACCGTGATGAAAGATGAATATGACATTGATATCAATAACGGAGAAGAATTTCAGCAAACAGGTGTTCCAAACCGTTATGCCATGCTGCTGACTGCCAGTGCGCGTGATAAGATGTTAAAAAGCGGACTCGCAAAAAACATTACTCCATATCTGGACAGCAGCAGAATGGTGTATCCTTATGATCCGCAATATAACTGGACGAAAGATAATTATGGGCCGTTCTGGATACCTAAAAAAGGATCTACACTTGTTCTTACCGGATTCAACTATCCCTTTTATGAAAGAGCGATTCGTGATTACGAGAAAAACAAACTTGAAACTCGAGATGGGAAATTTTTTATCAATGATAAAGAATCCACCAGTTATACTTTTAAAATGGATTACTACTGGATGATGGGTGACAACCGACATCAAAGCCAGGATAGCCGCTACTGGGGATTTGTTCCCGAAGATCATGTAGTCGGAGAAGCCTGGATGATCTGGATGAGCTGGAAGAACGGAGTCCGGTGGAGTCGACTGTTCAAGAAAATCAGATAATTTTTTGTATTCCGGATGAAGCAGACCAGTATACATATTCCGGTACAGGTATATTCGGACTTCCATGCGCTGGAAGTTGCGGATGCTGATCTTTTCGGGTCTGCCCGCAAAGCGACTGCTGATGCATATGCGCCTTATTCAAAGTTCAGAGTAGGAGTGGCCGTCAGGTTGGAGAACGGACAAATAATTACCGGATCGAATCAGGAGAATGCCAGTTTTCCGGCTGGTATATGTGCAGAGCGTGT
>DASSGT010000313.1:0-2339 GCA_035693345.1 Puia sp.
GAAGAAAGACTTCCTTCATCCAGATTCCTCAGGGTACACAGGTCCTATCTGGTGGCCATTAATAAGATTGACAGTATGGAAGCCGGTGCATTGGTTATCAATCGTAAACCCGTACCTGTAGCGGATGCCTACCGGGCTGCATTAAACAAGAGAATGAATATCATTTAATTTCTACTGAACAATTTTATTTATATACTTCTATCACCTGCATCATGCCTTTATCTTCATGAGAGAGGATATGGCAATGGTATACAAATTTGCCTAAGATATATTCTTCAGTAAATGGCATGAGCAATTTAATCGTACTATGCGGCAGCATGTTTACCACATCATTATATCCATTGAATTCAACTGGTTTTCCATTTATTTCCACGACCTGCATATTTATCTGGTGAATATGAAAACAGTGCATTTCATTGGAATTATTTATAATCGTCCATTCTTCAAGACTACCCAATTTCACTCTGGTGTCAACGGAGTCCCGGTTAAATAGTCTGCCATTAATGTAAAAAACTCCAGGCCCTTCAGTAAAAGTAAAAGTCCTCTTACCGGTTATGGTTTTGGTTCGGTAATCAATCAACTGATCATTCACGTTTACCGGCATAGGTAAGGGGTTAACAGAGGGTCCTTTACAAACCATGGTGGCAAGCGTAACTTCGGGATAGTTGTCCCCATCATCGCCGGTACTTAAGGCTAGCGTTTTTAATTTATACTCACCAGCTTTTTTCGCCTGTACCAGCAATTCAATTCTTGAACCCGGGGGCATTAAAATGCTATCCCTTGCTCTGACCGATTTGTAATACACTCCGTCTTCACCTATCTGATAAAGCTGGTGGCCCTCCAGGTAAATATTATAATAGATATCAGCACCTATATTGAATATCCGCCAGATTTGTGTTTCACCGGGTTGTATATTGATGTACGGATTGACCTGCCCGTTTACAGTGCATTGCCTGGGTTTTTTGCTGTCGAATTTGTACACTTCCTTTACCCCTTTTTCCTCCGTGCACAATATTATTTTCTTCAGGTCATCCATTGACTGAATATCCTTCAGCAGCATGATATAATCTTTCTGCTGCTTAAAAACCGGGGGCAATTTTGTAAACAGGCCCTCTACCAGAATGCCTCCACTCAATCCGAAATAAACCTGTTCCGCACTGTTACCGCAGGTGTGCGGGTGGTACCAGAAAGTACCGGCATCATGATTTTTTGGGACAACGACTTCGTAGTTCAAAGTATCCCCCGGATTGGCTGTTCGAAAAATATTATCTCCATTTCCCGCAGGTGAAACATTCATTCCGTGATAATGCAGATTGGTTTGTATGTTTAAACCGTTTATTAAATGCAGCTTTAAAGTATCGCCTTGTATTAAATGCAGCAAAGGAGGCATATAGCTTCCATTATACATCCAGGCGGTATAGCTTTTACCGGCTAGTTGAAGCGTTCCTTCCCTGGCTTTCAATGTTATTTCCAGCAGCCCGTTTTTGCTGAATATTTTCTCCGGGTTTTTGAGTGGTTCTGAACTGTTTTCTTTTTTTTGACTGCACCCTGAAAAAATAACGAGCGTGACGATGAGGTAGGCAATTTTACGCATTGTCTTAATTTCAAATGCCTGTGTAATTTACTAAATGTTCAAAAAAAGAAGTTTAAAAACGGCGGGAATTATAGCTATAGGCTTATCAAAGACGGTTTACCGGTGCGTCGCCAATCTTTATAAAAAATCTGGTGTCTGAGTTCCTGGCAGCCAGATTGAAATCAGCGGGATTGAATTCCATGATCAGGTTGAGATTAAATCCACCATCCTGGACGGTCATCGAGGGCAGGGGAGTATATTCAACCGGCACCAGTTTGGTAATATGGTTCAAAGTCAGATATCCATCCGTCCTGACGGTTTTATCTGAAGTAAGCGATCGCTGTATTTTCCAGTAATCGATTCGCATTCTTAAATTAAAACGATAGTCAGGCATATAGATCGCTGTGTCAGCTGTTGAACCTTCATTTACAGAGGAGTAAGGAATGTGTAGCCTTACAACCAGCTGATTTGTATTGTCAGGCAGGGCAATCAATGCACCCTCCAGTTTTTTTTCTGACCAGACATTTCCGTCGGCCAGTATCATGACCGCCTCCACGTCGCGATAGTCGTTATTGTTTTGTGCGTTGATGTGTTGGGTAGCAGACAACAGGACCAGAACGAAAGCCAGTTTGCCGATAAAAGTGCTCATATACTTAATTTAGAAAATAGAAATTTCCGGGTAAATAATGACCACCAAGGCACTGGCCCGGGTGGTCACTCAGAAGTAATCAAAATAAAAGTCATTATCAGGGAACGCCGGACTATT